>VGXO01000075.1 GCA_016873275.1 Phycisphaerae bacterium | reverse complement strand
CTAGAACCCCCGCTCGACGGCGTACCAGTCGCCGGAGATCCGCCGCCAGGTCATCTCGGCTCCGCGGAGCGTGTCGGGACCATCCGGAAGCCAGCCCCAGCAGCCGGTACCGATGAATCCCGCATGCTCCACCTCGAGGAGCATCACCTCGACGAGGCGCATGCCCGCGGCAGGCTGCGAGCCGGGTCGCAGGAGCGAGGAGGGATCGGCGGCGCCTGCCTCGAAGCTCGCTTGCTCCGCGGGATCCTGCGCGACGACCCATGACTCGGTGACGTTGACGATCCAGGCGTCGGTCTCGGGTCCCTCCCAGCCGTCGCTCGGGAGATCCTGCAGGAAGAGCCAGAGCCGCTCCATCCGTTCGATGCGCTGCCACCCGGCGACGGCGGGAGGCGAGAAGGTCGTGCGCGGCACGCCCGCCTGCTCCGCGCGGAGCCGCTCGAGGGAGCCGCCGGCCGCCGCGAGCGCGAGGCGCAGCGGAAGATCGGACGCCGCGAGGAGGACGCCGGCGACCGCGATCGCGGGCGCGGTGACGAAGCCCCACTCGCGGCGGGCGATCGGACCGGGACCGCCGAGGCGGAGGCGGACCTCGATCCGCGCGAGGAACTTCAGGATCCAGAGGACCCCCAAGACGCCCAGCATCAGGACGCCGAGGACGTGGAGGACGAAGAAGCTCCCCGGCACGCTCGAGGCGCACGCCACCATCAGCACCGCCAACGCGATCAACCCGTGAAACCACGGTCCGCAGCGCATGAGCCAGCGCTCGATCCTCGCCGGTCGGCTCCGCCACCAGGTCCGAGGATCCGCCGCCTCGAACGCCCGCCCGCACTCCGGGCAGCGCAGGTCGGTCCCGGTCAGGTCGTGGAGGCAGCCGAGGCAGACCCGCCGGTCGGACTGCCTTGATCGATCCGGCTCGGTGAAGTCCTCCCGCATCCCGGCACAATGTACGGTGTCGCGCACCACCGGAGCCACGCGCATGCGATCCCTCTGCTTCCTGACGCTCGCCATCCTCGCGCTCGCGGCGCCTTGCTGCAGCAATCCCTTCCTCGGTTCCTACGTCGGCGAGCGCTTCCCGCCGGTCGGGAGCGCCGCGGTGATCACCCGGCCGCCGAGCCCGCAGACCGCCCGATGGATCGGTCGGGCGGACTTCTCGACCGACGCGGTGATCGAGCCCTCGCAGGCGATCGCCGCGGCGAGAGCCGTCGGCGCCGACCTCGTCGAGTGGAGCGACCGCGACGCGGGCACGATGCTTCAGTGGAGCTCGAACACCGTCTCGGTGAGCAACTGGACGGGGCAGATCTCGACCGCGCCGATGCCCGTCGCCGACACCCTCTTCCGATGCTCCGCCCGCTTCTATCGATCGAACTCGCTCGGCGGGTCGCCGCTCAATCCCGGTCAGGAGCCGATGCCGATGCTCGTGCCCGCCGCGGGAGGCTCGTGATCAACGCCCCCGCTGCCGCTCGAAGGTCCACTCCGCGAGCGGATCGGCGACCTGCCAGGTGAGTCGCGCCTGCTGCAGCGACTCGAGCGCCTGCCCGCGCATGGGGGCATCGCGCGGATAGTCCCAGTCGGCGAGCAGCATCGCGAGGCAGGAACGCTGCTGCGGGTCGTCGCTCGCGGCGAGCGCCGTGCGCACCGGTCCGCCCGCGGCAGGTCCGATCTGCCGCAGCGCGACGAGTCCCATCAACGCGTCGAAGGAGACGTGGTTGTCGCGGAGCGCCTCGATGAGGGGCGTCGCCATCTCCTCGACCGGCGCTGCGCCGGGCGAGAAGGAGAGAAGGTACGCCGCCATGAACTCGACCCGCCCGCCGCGTCGACCCTTGCTCGCCGCGCGCAGGCGATCGACCAGGATCGGCGCGGCGTCCCGCGCGTGGCGCGAGACGAAGGCGACCGAGTCGAAGCTGTCCAGTTCGCCGTGGATCCATCGCCATGGCGGACTGCCCGCGTAGCCGAGGGCGTCGTCGACGGAGATCTCGAGCAGGCGGCTCGAGGGCGCGACGCCGGACCCCTCGATCGAGCACGCGATCTGCAGCAGTCCCGCGGACACCTCCCGCTCCTGCCGATCCGCCGCGTCGAGCGACGGAACGAGCGCCGCGGCGACCTCCGCCGTCTGGTCCTTGCTCGTGATCCTCGAGCACAGCTCCTCGGCCGCCGCGGTCGCGTTCCAGCGCAGGTCGTCGTCGCGAAGCCACGAGACGAGCTCCTCCACGGTCACCACCCGAGCGAGCTCGCACCACTCGTCCTTCGAGAGGTTCACCGACTGGACCTCGGTCGCTGGAACGACCATCGCCGGCACGACGACGAGAACCGCGATCGCGCCGGCATGCAGCGCCGATCGACCTCCGCCTCGCCGGGGCCGCGGCGACCCGACGGGCGCATCGACCTCGCGGGCGAACATCGCCCTCGACGAGCCGGACCGCCACCCTCGAACGAATGCCCCGTGATCTCGTGACTGCATGGAACGCCTCCGTGCGACTCCACGCGGCATCCTCTCCCGAAGATCTCGCCACGCAAGCCCCACGCCGCGACTTCACGGTCGATCGACGCGGTCCTCCTCGGACGCCTCGCGGGACCGGCGTCTCCCCGAACGTTTCCCGCACGCGGACCTTGGACTATCGTCGCGGCTTTGCGTCGAACGCCCGCGCATGCCCGATCCAGTCCCCACCCTCCCCCCGCCGCCGACCTCGCGGGTCCGGCTCCTCTGGAACCTGCTCGAGGGCGAGCGTCCCCGCTACGCCGCGGCGATCGGCTGCACGCTCGGGGCGGCGATCTTCGGCTACGGCACGCCGCTCGCGGTGCAGGCGGTCCTCGACGGCGTGCTCGACCCCGCGGGCGATCCGAGCCGCCTCGCGGGCTCCGCCCGGATCACCCTCGAGCTCCTCGGCGGTCGCGAGTTCCTCGCCGGGCACCTCTGGGTCGCCGGGGTCTTCGTCGCGGTCACCGCCGTGCTCGCCGGACTCTGCCTCTTCGGTCGCGGCTTCCTCGCCGCCAGCGCGAGCCAGCGATCGATCCGCCGTCTGCGCGAGCGCCTCCACCAGCATCTCCTTCGCCTTCCGAGCGCCTTCTTCCGTCGCAGCGAGTCGGGCGACCTCCTGCAGCGGCTCACCTCGGACGTCGAGACGGTCCAGAACTTCCTCGGGAACCAGGTCGTCGAGATGGGGCGATCGATCGCCCTCTTCCTCGCGGCGCTGCCGCTGATGCTCGCGACGGACCTGCGGCTCACCGGGCTCTCGGTCGTCCTGCTGCCGCCGATCCTCGCCTTCGCGGTCCTCTACTTCCGCCGGGTCCGCCGGACCTTCCTCCTGAAGGACGAGGCGGAGGGACGGCTGACCGCGCGGGCGCAGGAGAACCTCACCGGCATCCGGGTCGTCCGCGCCTTCGACCGCGGCGAGTTCGAGCGCGAGCGATTCCGCGCCGCGAACGAGGCGCATCGCCGGCTCGACCGCCGGCTCTTCGGGCACTTCGCCGTCTTCTGGTCGGTCTCGGACCTCGCCTGCCTCGTGCAGATGGCGATCGTCCTCGCCGCGGGTCTCCATGGCGTGACCAACCGCACGCTCTCGGTCGGCGACTTCGCCTTCTTCCTCGTCGCGGTGAACCTCTGGCTCTGGCCGATGCGCATGCTCGGTCGGATCCTCGCCGACCTCGGCAAGGCGACGGTCGCGATGGACCGCCTGCAGGAGATCCTCTCCGAGCGGGAGGATCCCGATCCCTCGCCGACCGCGGTCGCCCCGCGCGGCTCCTCGCGGGCGACCGCCTCGTCGCCCTCGCCCCGCCTCGAGTTCGAGCAGGTCTGCTTCCGCCACGCGCCCGACGCGCGACCGGCGCTCGACGGCGTCTCCTTCGTGGTCGAGCCGGGCGAGACGGTGGCGCTCGTCGGAGCAAGCGGCAGCGGCAAGAGCACGCTGATCGACCTGCTGCTTCGGCTCGACGATCCCACCGCGGGACGGATCCTGATCGACGGGACCGACATCGCCGCGCTCCCCCGCCGCGAGGTGAGGCGGAAGGTGGCGAGCGTGCTCCAGCAGCCGTTTCTCTACTCCCGCTCGATCCGCGACAACGTGGCGATCGGTCGCGGCGCCGTCGAGCACGCCGCGGACGCGGAGGTGCTCGCGGCGGCGTCGATCGCCGCGATTCATGAGACCGTCGAGTCCTTCTCGGAGGGCTACGCGACCGCGATCGGCGAGCGCGGCATCACCCTCTCGGGCGGGCAACGGCAGCGGCTCGCGATCGCGCGGGCGGTGCTCCGCGATGCGCCGGTCCTCGTCCTCGACGACGCGCTCTCCGCGGTGGACACCGAGACGGAGCGGCGGATCCTCGAGGCGATGCGGATGCGGATCGGGCGCCGCACCACGATCGTCGTCGCCCACCGCCTCTCGACCCTCGAGGTCGCGGACCGCATCGTCGTCCTCGAGCGCGGGCGCGTGGTCGACGTCGGCACGCCGCGCGAGCTGCGCGGTCGCGCCGGGCTCTACCGGCGGCTCTGGGAGATCCAAGGGGAGGTCGAGCGCGAGGCGCTCGCGGGACTCGCCGGCGGCGCGGATCCCTCCTCGGCGCCGGAGGCAGGAACGGGGGCGGGTCCATGAGCCTCGCCGACGACCTCGACGACCCGCTGCCGCCGCGGCTCGACTGGGCGCTGTGGCGGAGGTTCCTCGATCGGGCGGTCGCCCTCCCCGGACCGCTCGCGGGGGTCCTCGCCGGCGGTCTCGGGCTCGCCCTCATCGAGAGCCTCCGTCCGCTGATCGTGGCAGCGATGATCGACGAGGCGGCGCGGGAGGGCTGGTCCGACCGCCTCTCGATGCTGCTCGGCGGCTGGATCCTGCTCGCCCTCGGCTTCGCGGTGATGGTCTGGCTCTTCATCGAGGCGGCAGGTCGCCTCGGCTCGGGGCTCGCGTTCCGCCTCCGCGAGGACGCCTTCGCGAAGCTGCAGGAGCTTCCCTTCGCCTACTTCGACCGCCGCCCGGTCGGCTGGCTCCTCTCCCGCATCACCTCCGACTGCGCCCGCGTGAGCGGCATGGCGCCGTGGGTGATCCTCGACCTCGGCTGGGCGACGCTGCTGATGGCGACCTCCGCGGCGGCGATGCTCTGGCTCGACGCGGGGCTCGCCTTGTGGGTCCTCGTGATCGTGCCTCCGCTCGCGGTCACGAGCCGCTTCTTCACGCGGCGCATGGTCGAGACCTCCCGCCGCATCCGCCGCACCAACTCGATGATGACCGCCTTCCTCAACGAGGCGATCGCCGGCGTGCGGACGACGAAGTCCCTCGTGCGCGAGGACGCGGCGGGTCGCGAGTTCGGCGACCTCGCCTCGACGATGGAGCGCTGGAGCGTGCGGAACGCCCGCCAAGGAGCGATCTACGCGCCGCTCCTCTCGACGATCGGCGCCGCGGGCGCCGCGATCGCCCTCTGGCAGGGCGGCGTCGCGGTCGGCGAGGAGGCGCTCTCGATCGGCGAGCTCGTCGCGTTCTGCCAGTACGCGCTCCTCTTCGTCTTCCCGATCCAGGACCTCGCCCAGCGCTTCGCCGACCTGCTCGGCGGGCAGTCGGCGGCGGAGCGGATCGAGGCGCTGCTGCGGGCGCCGGTCGAGATCGCCGACTCCCCCGCGGTCCGCGCGAGGATCGAGACGCAGGCGGCTCGACCGCAGGCGGGACGCGCCGCGGACGGCGGTCTTCCGCGCATCGCCCGCATCGACCTCGAGCGGGTCTCCTTCCGCTACGAGCGGCCGGCGCAGGACGACGCCGACGCGCCCCCCGGCTCGCGACCGCCCCGCGCCGATCCCCCGTGGATCGTGCGGGACCTCTCCCTCGCGATCGAGCCCGGGCAGAGCATCGCCCTCGTCGGTCCCACCGGAGGAGGCAAGACGACCCTGGCGAGCCTCATTGCCCGCTTCTACGAGCCGCAGCAGGGTCGGATCCTCCTCGACGGCGTGGACGTCCGCGAGCGATCGCTCGCCTGGCTCTGCTCGCAGCTCGGCGTGGTGCAGCAGACGCCGTGGCTCTTCAACGACTCGATCTGGGCGAACGTCCGCTTCGGCAAGCTCGCCGCGAGCGACGCGGAGGTCGCGATGGCGCTCGTGACGAGCGGCGCCGAGCGGTTCGTCGCGACCCTCCCCGGCGGCGGCGAGTTCGTGGTCGGCGAGGGCGGCGAGCGACTCTCGCTCGGGCAGCGGCAGCTCGTCTCGCTGAGCCGGGCGATCCTCGCCGATCCGGCGGTGCTGATCCTCGACGAGGCGACGAGCAGCGTCGACACCGAGACCGAGCGGGCGATCCAGGGCGCGATCGATCGGCTCCTGCGGGGTCGGATCTCGATCGTCATCGCCCACCGGCTCTCGACGGTGCGACGGGTCGATCGAATCCTCTTCGTCGAGGCGGGGCGCATCGTCGAGGACGGACCGCACGACGCCTTGATGGCGATCACCGACGGTCGATACCGCCGGCTCTACCTGCGGCAGTTCGCCGAGGAGCGATCGATCTCGGCGCTCGCCGCGTCCGACTCGGAGGAGCCTGCGGGCGACGGGGTCCGCCGTACCATCCCGCCGGCATGACGACCGCGCCGCCGAGCTCGCGCCTCATCCCTCGACTTGAGCCGCGGGCGATGGTCGATCCGGTCACCGCCTCGCTCCTCGAGGCGCTGCGCGATGGCGGCTTCGACGGCGGAATCGCGACCGACCTCGCGACCCGGGTCGTCCACGCGAGCGACAACTCGATCTACGAGGAGACGCCGCAAGCGGTGCTGCGACCTCGGCACGCCGGCGACGTCGTCCTCCTGCTTCGCCTCATGGCGGAGCCTCGCTTCCGGGCGATCCGCCTGGCGCCCCGCGGCGGCGGCACCGGCACCGACGGCAACGCGCTGACGAACGGGCTCGTCCTCGACCTCGCCCGCTCGATGAACCGGATCCTCGAGGTCGACCTCGAGGGACGCCGGGTGCGGGTCGAGCCCGGCGTGGTGCTCGGTCGCCTGAACGCGGAGCTTCGACCGCTCGGCTTCCAGTTCGGACCGACGGTGAGCCCGCACGACCGCGCGACCCTCGGCGGCATGATCGGCACGGATGCCGCGGGCAAGGGCTCGCGGATCCACGGGAAGACCAGCGACCACGTGCGGTCGCTGCGGGTGGTCATCCCCGGGGGCGCGATCATCGACTGCCGGCGACGCGGCGCCGCCGAGGTGGACGCGGTCGTCGCGGCGGGCGGCGCCGCCGGCGGGCTTCACCGGGCGGTGCGCGAGGCGCTCGCCGACCCGGAGATTCCCGCCGAGCTCGGGTCGCGCTGGCCGAGGCTCGAGCGACCGCTCGCGGGCTACACGCTCCCCAAGGCGTTCGATCCGCGGACGGGAGATCTCGACCTCGCCGCGCTCGTGACCGGCGCCGAAGGCACGCTCGGCGTGGTGGTCGAGGCGGAGCTCTCGATCGTGCCCCTGCCGACGTCGCGCCGCACCGTCTTCGTGGGGCACGCGAGCTTCGACGAGGCGGTCGCGGCGGCGGTGCCGTTCGGCGCGACCAAGCCCGCCGCGATCGAGACGATGGACGAGGTCGTGCTCGGGCTCGCCCGGCAGGACCCGCTCTGGAGCGAGATCGGCGCCGCGCTCGGCTCGCCGGAGGAGCTCGGATCCCTCGGCGCGGTGAACCTCGTCGAGTACGAGGGCGACGACGCCGCGGAGGTCGATCGCAGCGCGGACGCGCTGGTCGCCTCGCGGTCAGGTGCCGCGACCTTCGCCCGCCGCATCGACGATGAGTCGGTGCGCCGGGCGATCTGGACCCTCCGCGAGCGGGCGGTCGGGCTCCTCGGCAACATGCCGGGCGAGCGGCGACCGGTCGCCTTCGTCGAGGACTGTGCGGTCCCGCCGGCGCGGCTGCCGGAGTTCGTGCGGCGCTTCCGCGCGATCCTCGACCGGCACGGACTGTCGTACGGGATGTACGGGCACGTCGATGCAGGCTGCCTCCACGTGCGCCCGGCGCTCGACCTCCGCGATCCGGCGGACGAGCGGCTGGTGCGGGAGATCACCGACGAGGTCGCGGCGATGACCCACGAGCTCGGCGGCGTCCTCTGGGGCGAGCATGGGAAGGGCTACCGCAGCCGCTTCAGCGAGGCGTTCTTCGGTCCGGTCCTCTTTCGCGCGATGGGACGGGTCAAGCGGGCGTTCGATCCGTGGAACCAGCTCAACCCCGGCAAGATCGCGGTGCCGGAGGGCGAGGCGACCACGCAGCTCTCGATCGAGGCGAGCACCCGCGGCGCCCGCGATCGCGCGATCGAGCCTGGGCTTGGTCGCCGCCACGCCGCCGCGATCCACTGCAACGGGAACGCCGCCTGCCAGTCGTGGGATCCGACCGTGGCGATGTGTCCCTCGGTGAAGATCACGCAGGATCCGAGGCACTCGCCGCGCGGTCGGGCGATCCTGATGCGGGAGTGGATGCGGCGGGTCTCGGCGGCGGGATGGCGGGACGACGGCGGTCGCGAGGCGCCCTCGATCGCGTCGGCGCCGCTCCGCCTCGCTCGCCGTTGGTTCGATCGCCTGCGCGGCGATCCATCCGGCGACTTCTCCCACGAGGTGCGCGCCGCGATGGACGGATGCCTGTCGTGCAAGGCGTGCGCCGGCGGATGCCCGGTCAGGGTCAGCGTGCCGGAGTTCCGCGCCGAGTTCCTGCACCAGTACCACCGCCGCTACGGTCGACCGCTCCGCGACCGGCTGATCGGCAGTCTCGAGGACGCGCTGCCGCGGCTCTCCCGCCACGCCGCGCTCGTGAACGCCGTGAGCGGGCGGCGCCTCGCCCGGTGGCTGGCGGAACAGGTCGTCGGCATCGCCGACGCGCCGCGGCTCGCGACGCCGGCGCTCTCTGCACGTCTCGCGGCGAGGGGAGTGATGGTCGAGTCGATCGACGCCCTTGCCTCGCTGCCGCCGGCGAGCGGTCCCTCCGAGGTGATCCTTCTGCAGGATGCGTTCACGAGCTTCCTCGACCCAGACGCAGCGCTCGGCGCGGTTCGACTTCTTGAGACCCTCGGCGTTCGCCCCCGCGTCGCGGAGTACTTCCCGAGCGGGAAGGGCTGGCACGTGAAGGGATTCCTCGATCGCTTCGAGCGGATCGCCCGCTCGAACCTCGTTCGGCTCGAGCGGCTTGCCCGCAGCGGTCGACCGATCGTCGGCATCGATCCGGCGACGACCCTCGTGATGCGCGACGAGCTGCCGAAGGCGCTCGGGATCGAGGCGACGAAGGTCCCGCCGGTGAGGCTGCTCTGGGAGTTCCTCGACGGCCGACGGCTCGACCGCCGGAGCTCCACGGCGCCCGCGACCGCGCGGCTGCTTGGTCACTGCACCGAGCGGGCGCTCGAGCCCGGTTCCGCCGCCGCATGGAGGCGGATCTTCGCCCGCGCGGGGATCGATCTCGCGATCGAGTCGGTCGGCTGCTGCGGCATGGGCGGCTCGTGGGGACACGAGCGACCGAACGCCGCCGACTCGCGGGGCATCTTCGGATTGAGCTGGGCGGCGCGGATGCCCGAGCACGAGGCGGAGTGGTCGCGGATCCTCGTGAGCGGCTTCAGCTGCCGCAGCCAGATCGAGCGGATCTGCGGGCGGCGACCATCGAGTCCCGCCGAGCACCTCGCCGACGCGCTCGAGGCGGCGCTGGACCGGTAACCAGCGTCCGGCGCGGAGTCCGTGCGCTCCACGCGACGTCCGCGACGGAGGACGCCCGCCGCAAGGCGATACCCTGTCCGCCCCGCACTGCGGTCCTTGCCGAGCGATGCGGGTCATGAGGAGCAGAACCGTGCGTCAGGTGCTCGTCGTCGGAGCAGGTCGGATCGGTCGGATGGCGGGTCACTTCCTCTCGACCACGGGGGACTATCGCGTCCGGGTGATCGATCCCTCCGCGGAGGCGCTCGGGTGGTTCGCGCGGCATCGCCCCGAGATCGAGCGGGTCCGCGGCGACGTCGCCGACCCGAAGGCGCTCGACGAGGCGCTCGCGGGCGGCTGGGCGGTGCTCTCCTGTGCTCCCTTCCACTGCAACGTCGGCATCGCCACGCGGGCGAAGCTCGCGGGGGTCCACTACCTCGACCTCACCGAGGACGTCGCCGTCACCCGCGAGGTCATGGCGCTCGCGAAGGACGCGACCACCGCGTTCATCCCGCAGTGCGGTCTCGCCCCGGGCTTCATCGCCATCGCCGGGCGTCACCTCACCGAGGGGATGTCGCGGATCGAGGAGCTCCGCATGCGGGTCGGGGCGCTGCCGCGTCATCCCGCCAACATGCTCGGCTACAACCTCACCTGGAGCACCGCGGGACTCGTCAACGAGTACCTGCACCCCTGCGAGGCGATCGAGGGCGGCGAGTTCACCACCGTCGCGGCGCTCGAGGGACTCGAGCGGCTCGTCATCGAGGGCGTCGAGTTCGAGGCGTTCAACACCTCCGGCGGTCTCGGCTCGCTCGCGGAGGCGCTCAAGGGTCGCGCCGAGCGGGTGAACTACAAGACCATCCGCTTCCCGGGACACCGAACCCTCGTCTGGTTCCTCCTGCACGAGCTTGGCTTCGCCCGCAACCCCGAGGGTCTCGGCGAGATCCTCGAGAAGTCGATCCCTGGCACCGAGCACGATCAGGTCGTGGTCTTCGTCAGCGCGTCGGGTCACGTCGATGGGCGGCTGATGGAGCGGACCTACGCCCGCCGAGTGCTGCATCAGGAGCTCGACGGTCTTCCGTGGACCGCCATCCAGATCACCACCGCCGCCGGGATCTGCGCGGTGGTGGACCTCCTCCGCGAGGGACGGGTGCCGAGCCGCGGGTTCGTCCGGATGGAGGACGTCTCCTACCGCGACTTCATCGCGAACCGGTTCGGTCGGCACTACGCCTGAGCCGGCGGACGGCGTCCTCGCCGCTCGAACGCGGCGCGGGCTCGGGCGGTATCAGCCCTCGACCAACGAAAACGACCGCGGTCCGAGGACCGCGGTCGATTGGGTTCACGCGTGGGTCACGCGGCGAGGTGGATCACCAGCCCGCGTCGCGGTCGCGGCCACCGCCGCCACCGCCACCGTAGCCGCCACGACCGCCGCCGCCGCCGAAGCCGCCGCGACCGCCGCCGCCACCACCGAAGCCGCCGCGACCGCCACCACGGTTGCCGCCGCCGGGACCGTC
>VGXO01000074.1 GCA_016873275.1 Phycisphaerae bacterium | reverse complement strand
TCGAGAAGCGCGACGC
The DNA here is from genome assembly GCA_016873275.1 of Phycisphaerae bacterium. GTDB lineage: Bacteria > Planctomycetota > Phycisphaerae > Phycisphaerales > SM1A02 > VGXO01. The sequence continues at coordinate 11,436 of VGXO01000074.1, read as the reverse complement.
GCAGGGGTCGCGAGGTCCGAGGAGCCTGCATCGGACGCGTGCGGTGCCACGACGCGAGGGATGAAATCGATCGTCGATGCCGCGACGACGACTAGATCGATGGGTGTCCACCATCGCCATCATCGTCGATGCCGCGACGACGACTAGATCGATGGGTGTCCACCATCGCCATCCGGATCGATGGGTGTCCACGACCGCCACACGACCGCCACGAAGTCGATCGTCGATGCCGCGTCGACGACTAGAACGATGGGTGTCCACGACTACCCGCCACGAAGTCGATCGTCGATGCCGCGTCGACGACTAGAACGATGGGTGTCCACGACTACCCGACGACTACCCGACTACCCGTCGCGCCGCGCCTGCCGCTTTCGCCTCGTCTGCCGCTTTCGGACCGTCGACGATCGGTCGGCGGACGTACCGTCGCCTGCCACGATGCCCCGACCGCTTCCAGCGCTTCCAGAGACCCGATCCGAGACCGCCTTCGGCGACTTCAAGTTGCCGCTCGCGCCGAGCGAGGCGGTCGCCGAGGCGAACCGCTGCCTCTTCTGCCACGACGCCCCATGCATCGCGGCGTGCCCGACGGCGATCGACATCCCGCAGTTCATCCGCAAGATCGCGACCGGCAACCTCCGTGGCAGCGCGAGGACGATCCTCGAGTCGAACATCCTCGGCATGACCTGCGCGAGGGTCTGCCCGGTCGAGGTGCTCTGCGTCGGGGCGTGCGTCTACAACCATCTCGACCAGCCCCCGATCGCGATCGGACGCCTGCAGCGTCACGCGACCGACGCGGCGTTCGACGCTGGCTGGTCCTTCTTCAGGCCCGGACCCGACTCGGGCTTCCGCGTCGCCCTGATCGGCGGAGGTCCCGCGAGCCTCGCGGCGGCGCACCGCCTGCGGCGATGCGGACACGCCTGCACGATCCTCGAAGCGAAGGGGACCCTTGGCGGACTCAACTCGACCGGCATCGCGCCCTACAAGCTGCGGGTCGATCGATCGATCGAGGAGGTCGACTGGGTCCTCGCGATCGGCGGGATCGAGGTGCGGACCGGCGTCCGCGTCGGCGAGGACGTCTCGCTCGCCGATCTCGAGCGCGACTTCGACGCGGTCTTCGTGGGCGTCGGGCTGGGCGCCGACTCGAGGCTCGGCGTGCCGGGAGAGGACCTCGATGGCGTGCACGGCGCGACCGCGTGGATCGAGCAGATGAAGCTCGGCGCGGTCGAGCTGTCGGGCATCGCGCGGGCGGTCGTCGTCGGCGGCGGCAACACCGCGATCGACGGCGTGCGCGAGCTGCTCGGCCTCGGCGTTCCCGCGGTCACGATGCTCTATCGCGGCGATCGGTCGAGGATGAGCGGCTACCGCCACGAGTGGGAGGCGGCGCTTGCCGAGGGCGCGGGCGCGGAGTGGGGCGCGGTCCCGATCGCCTGCGAAGGGTGTCGCCGCGTCGAGACGATCCGCTGCGTGCGGCTCGACGCGTCGCGGAACGCGATCCCCGGGAGCGACTTCGAACTCGACGCGGATCTCGTGCTCGTCGCGATCGGGCAGTCGAGGCTCGGGGCGATGCTCGCGGCGATGGATGGGCTCCGCGTCGAAGGGGGGCGCATCGCGGTCGATCCGCATGGCTTCGCCGGGCGCGGCAAGTGGTTCGCCGGCGGCGACTGCGTCAACGGCGGCAGGGAGGTCGTGAACGCGGTGGCGGAAGGCGATCGCGCCGCGCAGGCGATCGACGCGATGCTGCGCGGCGGCGCGAAGGGAGGCTCTTCCGATGCCTGACCTCTCGACCGACACCGGCGGGATCCGCTCGCCGAACCCCTTCTGGCTCGCGAGCGCTCCGCCGACCAACAGCGGGCTGCAGGTGCAGCGGGCGTTCGAGGCGGGCTGGGGCGGCGCGGTGTGGAAGACGCTCGGCACGCCGATCCGCAACGTCTCGAGCCGGTTCGGCGGTCACACCATCGGCGGCGTGCGCGGCGCGGGCTTCAACAACATCGAGCTGATCACCGATCGCCCGCTCGAGGCGAACTACCGCGAGATCGCCGAGACCACGCGGCTCTTTCCTGATCGCGCGATGATCGTCTCGCTCATGTTCGAGACCCGCGAGGAGTGGCGCGAGCACATCGCCCGCTCGATCGACGCGGGCGCGGACGGGCTCGAGCTCAACTTCGGCTGTCCGCACGGCATGTGCGAGCGCGGCATGGGGAGCGCCGTCGGGCAGGAGCCGGCGGTCAACGAGCGCATCACCTCGTGGGCGGTCGAGTTCAGCACGGTGCCGGTCATCGTGAAGCTCACCCCGAACGTCTCGGACATCGTGCCGCACGGGCTCGCTGCCAAGCGCGGCGGTGCTCGGGGCGTGAGCCTCATCAACACGATCAAGAGCCTGATCGGCGTCGACATCGATCGCTTCGTGCCCGAGCCGCGGGTGGGCGGCGCGAGCACCAACGGCGGCTACTGCGGCGCGGCGGTGAAGCCGATCGCCCTCCACATGGTCGCGGCGCTCGCCCGCGAGCAGTCCTTCGGGCTTCCGATCAGCGGGATCGGCGGCGTGACGAACTGGCGCGACGCGGTCGAGTTCATGCTGCTCGGCGCAAGCTCCGTGCAGGTCTGCACCGAGGTGATGCTGCGTGGCTACGGGATCGTCGAGGACATGATCGACGGGCTGGAGGCGTACCTCGCGACGCACGGCTTCGCGAGCGTCTCGGAGATGATCGGCAAGGCGGTGCCGAACTTCCGCGAGTGGGGCGAGCTCGACCTCAACCACGAGACGATCGCGAAGATCGACCCGGCGAAGTGCATCGGCTGCCAGCGGTGCGTGGCGGCGTGCCACGACGGCGCCCACCAGTGCATCCATCCGCAGGAGGGGACGCGGGTGCCGCGGGTCGACGAGGACGAGTGCGTTGGCTGCAACCTCTGCCAGATCGTCTGCCCGGTCACGGAGTGCATCTCGATGGAGCGGGTCGAGCATGCCGTGCCGCCGGCAAGCTGGAACGAGCACGTCGCCGATCCCTCGACCCATCCGCTCAGGCCGAAGAAGGGGTCGCACGGATGAGGAGCGGACCCGTGCCGGGCGGCGAGAGGCGGCGCGGCCGCGTTCGAGGCGAATCCCGGCGATCCTTCGCCGCACGATCCCGCGGCGCTGCCACAATCCCTTGACGAAGCCGAAGGAGTCCTCGACATGCCTCACTCGTCGCGCGTCGTCCGCTGCGGACTCGTCCAGTGCTCGAACCCGATCAACGACGAGCGCCGTCCGGTCGCCGAGATCCAGCAGGCGATGCTCGCGAAGCATGAGCCGATGATCGACGCCGCCGGACGGAAGGGCGTGCAGATCCTCTGCCTGCAGGAGATCTTCAACGGTCCCTACTTCTGCCCGAGCCAGGACGTCCGCTGGTACGACGCGGCCGAGCCGGTCCCGGGACCGACCACCGATCACGTCGCGTCGCTCGCGAGGAAGCACCGGATGGCGGTGGTCGTCCCGGTCTACGAGCGCGAGATGAGCGGCGTCCTCTACAACACCGCCGCGGTCTACGACGCGGACGGGACCTATCTCGGCAAGTACCGCAAGCACCACATCCCGCAGGTGAATCCCGGCTTCTGGGAGAAGTTCTTCTTCAAGCCCGGGACCGGCGGCTACCCGGTCTTCAAGACCCGCTACGCGACGATCGGGGTCTCCATCTGCTACGACCGGCACTTCCCCGAAGGCGCCCGCTGCCTCGGGCTCGCCGGCGCGGAGATCGTCTTCAATCCATCGGCGACCGTGGCGGGGCTTTCGCAGCACCTCTGGAAGATCGAGCAGCCGGCGCACGCGATCGCCAACGGCTACTTCATGGGCTGCATCAACCGCGTCGGCACCGAGGCGCCCTGGAACATCGGGAAGTTCTACGGGACGAGCTACTTCACGAACCCGCGCGGCGAGATCATGGTCGAGGCGAGCGAGGATCGCGACGAGCTCGTGGTCGCGGACCTCGATCTCGCCATGATCGAGCAGGTCCGAGGCACGTGGCAGTTCTACCGCGATCGCCGTCCCGAGAGCTACGGTCCGATCGTCGGCGAGTGACCTCGAGGAGGGATCACCGATGGCCGAGGCAACCCTGATTCGAGGCGGCACCGTCGTCACCGCGGACGAGGAGCGTTGCGCCGATGTGCTCGTGGTCGGCGAGGCGGTCGCGGCGGTGGGGGTGGATCTCCCGGCGCCCTCGGGCGCGGCGATCCTCGACGCCGGCGGCGCGTACGTCATGCCCGGCGGGATCGATCCGCACGTGCACATGGAGCTTCCCTTCATGGGCACGGTGAGCGCCGACGACTTCCTCTCCGGCACCGCGTGCGCCGCGGCGGGCGGCACGACGACGATCATCGACTTCGTGATTCCAGCGCCGCAGCAGTCGCTGCTCGAGGCGCATCGCCTCTGGCGGGAGCGGGCCCGCAAGGCGACCGCCGACTACGCCTTCCACGTCGCGGTGACGTGGTGGAGCGAGCAGGTCTTCGAGGAGATGGGCGTCCTCTGCCGCGACCACGGCGTCAACAGCTTCAAGCACTTCATGGCCTACCGGAACGCGATCATGGTGGACGACGCCACCCTGATCGCGAGCTTCTCGCGGGCCCGCGACCTCGGCGCGATCTGCCTCGTGCACGCGGAGAACGGGGACCTGGTGCATCGCCTGCAGCAGGAGACCTTCGACCGCGGCATCCACGGACCCGAGGGGCATCCGATCTCGCGTCCGCCCGAGGTCGAGGGCGAGGCCGCGAACCGCGCCTGCCAGATCGCCGCGATGGTCGGGGTGCCGCTCTACGTCGTGCACACGAGCTGCCGGCAGGCGATGGAGGCGATCGCCCGCGCGAAGCTGGCGGGTCACCGGGTCTTCGGCGAGTCGCTCGTGCAGCACCTCGTGATCGACGACTCGGTCTACCGCGATCCGGACTGGCGCCGCGCGGCGCACCATGTGATGAGCCCGCCGTTCCGTTCGCCCGACCATCAGCAGGCGCTCTGGGGCGGCCTGCAGGGCGGCACGATCGAGGTGATCGGCACCGACCACTGCACCTTCCGCACCGAGCAGAAGGCGCTGGGCACGCATGACTTCCGGCGCATTCCCAACGGCACCGGCGGTCTCGAGGAGCGGATGAGCGTGCTGTGGCACCACGGCGTGGGCACCGGACGACTCACGCCCCGCGAGTTCGTGGCGGCGACGAGCGCGAACGCCGCGCGGATCTTCAACATCCATCCGCGGAAGGGCACGATCGCGCCGGGCAGCGACGCCGATCTGGTCGTGTGGGATCCGTCCGCGACGCGCACGCTCGGCAGCGGATCGCACCACTCGCGCAACGACTTCAGCATCTTCGAAGGGATGCGGGTCGCGGGCGCCGCCGCGATCACGATGAGTCGCGGGCGGGTGCTCTGGCGGGACGGAGCCCTCGACGCCTGCGAGGGGCACGGGCGATGCGTCGAGCGTCCCTGCTTCACCGACTACGCCCGCAGCCAGACGAGGCGCAACACGCACTTCGCCCCGACCGCCGTCGAGCGAGAGGAGTTCGTCCCATGAGCACCGCCACGACCGCGCCGCCGGTCGCCGTCGGCCGATTCCCCGCCACCAGCGAAGCCTTCACGCCCTGGCACGACGCCCGCCACTGGATCGCCGGGCGGTGGTGCGATCCGCGCTCGCGCCGCGAGTCGCACGAGGTGGTCGATCCGCGTCACGGCCGCGCGATGGCGCAGGTCCGCCTCGGCGGCGCCGACGACGTCGATCGCGCGGTCGCGGCGGCGGCGGCGGCGTTCCCCGCGTGGTCGGAGTGGCCGATCCGCGAGCGGGCGCAGGTGATGTACCGGCTGCGCGAGCGGATGATCGCGAGCCTCGACGAGCTCTCCTGGCTCGTGAGCCACGAGAACGGGAAGGTCCTCGCCGAGGCGAAGGCCGAGGTCGAGAAGGCGATCGAGTGCGTCGAGTTCGGATGCTCGCTGCCGAACCTCGCCGCGGGCAACCAGCTCGAGGTGAGCCGCGGCGTCGCCTGCGAGGTCGCCCATGCGCCGCTCGGCGTGGTCGCGGGCGTGACGCCGTTCAACTTTCCGCTGATGGTGCCGATGTGGATGCTCCCGCAGGCGCTCGTCGGCGGCAACGCGTTCGTGCTGAAGCCGAGCGAGCGGGTGCCGCTCTCGTCGCTGCGGCTCGCGGAGATGCTCGCCGAGTGCGGGCTGCCCGCGGGCGTGTTCAACGTCGTGCAGGGCGACCGCGTGGTGGTCGAGGCGCTCTGCGATCATCCGCGGGTGCCGGCGATCGGCTTCGTCGGAAGCACCCGCGTCGCGCGGCAGGTCTACGCCCGCGCCGCGAGCCACGGCAAGCGGGCGCTGTGCTTCGGCGGCGCGAAGAACCACCTGATCGTCGTGCCGGACGCGGACGTCGAGCTCACCGCGGAGAACGTGGTCGCGTCGTTCACCGGCTGCGCCGGACAGCGGTGCATGGCCGCGAGCGTGCTCGTCGCGGTCGGCGAGGTCGACCACATCCTCGACGCGGTCGCGAGGCGTGCCAGGACGATTCGGCCGGGCGTCGATCTTGGTCCGGTGACCACCGCGGCCGCGCGGGACCGAATCATCGGCTACATCGACGACGCCGAGGCGTCGGGCGTCAAGGTCGTCGTCGATGGCCGCGGAGCGACGGCGGACCCGGGCGGCTACTGGGTCGGTCCGACGATCCTCGACGGCTGTCGCCCCTCGATGAAGGCCGCGTGCGAGGAGATCTTCGGGCCGGTGCTGAGCGTGATTCGCGTGCCCACCCTCGACGAGGCGATCGCGATCGAGAACGCGAACCCCTACGGGAACGCCAGCAGCGTCTACACCTCGAGCGGCGACGTCGCCCGCCGCACGATGGAGCGGGTGGAGGCGGGAATGTGCGGGGTCAACATCGGCGTGCCGGTGCCGCGCGAGCCGTTCGGCTTCGGAGGCTGGAACGACTCGGCCTTCGGTCACGGCAACATGACCGGATGGGACGGCTATCGCTTCTGGACCCGGCAGCGGAAGGTGACGAGCAAGTGGGCGCTGCAGCGCGATCAGACCTGGATGAGCTGAACTCGACGACGCCGATCGGAGATCGAACATGAATCCGCCTCCCGCCACCGCCGCCGCGACCGCCTCGGGCATGTCGTCCCACGAGATGATCGAGGCGTGCCTCAAGCACAGCCTCTTCTCGTGGAGCGCGACGGGCAAGGTGTCGCCGATCCCGGTCGCCCGCGCCGAAGGCATTCATCTCTACAGCCCCGAGGGCCGGCGCTGGATCGACTTCAACAGCCAGCTCATGAGCGTGAACATCGGTCACGGCCACCCGCGGGTCGTCAAGGCGATCCAGGAGCAGGCCGCGACGCTTGCCTACGCCTACCCGGGCATGGCGACGGAGATCCGCGCCAGGCTCTCGCTGAAGCTCGCGGAGATCGTCCCGGGCAACCTCAACACCTTCTTCTACGCCTTGGGCGGCGCCGAGGCGAACGAGAACGCGATCAAGGCGGCGCGGCTCTACACCGGACGCCACAAGATCCTCGTCCGGCATCGCAGCTATCACGGCGGCACGCACGGCGCGATCACGCTCACCGGAGATCCCCGGCGCTGGCCGTCGGAGCCGGGCATGCCCGGCGTCGTCCGGGTCCTCGATCCGCGACCCTACGAGTTCTCCTTCGGCACCACCGACGCGGAGATCGTCGCCAACAACCTCACGTATCTCGAGGAGGTGATCGCCTACGAGGGGCCGCAGAACATCGCGGCGATGTTCATCGAGACCGTCACCGGCACCAACGGCATCCTGCCGCCGCCGGAGGGCTACCTGCAGGGCCTGAAGGCGCTGCTTGCGAAGCACGGCATCCTCCTCGTCTGCGACGAGGTCATGTGCGGCTTCGGGCGCACTGGTCGGCTCTTCGCCTTCGAGCACGGCGGGATCGTGCCGGACATCGTGACCATGGCGAAGGGTCTCACCTCGAGCTACCTGCCGCTCGGGGTGATGGCGCTCTCCGATCCGATCGCCGAGCACTTCCGCGCGAACGTCTTCTGGGGCGGACTCACCTACAACGCCCATCCGATGTGCCTCGCGGCGGCGCTGGCGGCGATCGAGGTGCTGATCGACGAGGGCATGATCGAGAACGCCGCCCGCATGGGCGAGGTCATGCGCCGCCACATGGCTCGGCTCAAGTCGAGGCACCGCTGCATCAAGGAGCACCGCAACCTCGGGCTCTTCGGCACGATCGAGCTGCAGAAGAATGTCCGCGGCGAGCGGCTGGTGCCGTACGCGGGAAGCCATCCGATCATGCCGAAGCTCGGGGCATTCCTCAAGGAGAACGGCCTCTTCACGGTCCTGCAGTGGAACCTCGTCATGTGCAATCCGCCGCTGTGCATCGACGAGGCGCAGATGGCGGAGGCGTTCGAGATCATCGACCGCGGGCTCGACCTCGTCGACGAGGTGGTCGAGGACTGAGCACCGCGAGGCTCAGGTCCGGGCGCCGGCGAGACGCCGCAGGACGAGGTAGGCGACCGCCGAGATCGCGAAGCCGGTGAACCACGCATACGGGTAGAGGGTGCTCCACGCGGGCGCCACCTCCATCACCTTCACCGCCGCGAGGAACCCCGGGACGTTCGGGGCGACGCCGACGAGGAGCGCGACCATCGCCGCCCAGCTGACGCGGCCGTAGCGGCCGTCGAGGCGGTAGAGGTCGGCGACGTCGAGTTCGCGTCGGCGCAGGATCCAGTAGTCGGCGATCATGATGCCGGCGATGGGACCAAGCAGCGCCGAGTAGCCGACGAGCCACTCGAGGATGTAGGTGTCCGCGGAGGCGAGCAGCCGCCACGGCATGATGACGATGCCGATCACGCCGGTGATCACCGCCCCGATTCGGAAGGAGATGAATCGGGGGGCGATGTTGGCGAAGTCGTTCGCGGGGCTGACGATGTTGGCGGCGATGTTGGTCGAGATCGTCGCGGCGGCGACGCCCACGAGGGCGAGCAGCGCCGTCAGCAGCCGCGCGGCGTCGCTCGCGATGATCGGCGCGTCCATGCCGGGCGGCGCGCTCGGACTGGTCACGAAGGAGAGCACCTTCATGGGATCCCAGAGCTCCGCGGGCGGCACGCCCTTGAGAAGCGACTGCGACGCGCTCGTGATGACGACCGCCATCGCGCTGAAGGCGATCATCGTGGTCGGCAGGCCGAGCGCCTGTCCCCACGCCTGCTCGCGCTGCCCCTTTCCGTAGCGGGTGAAGTCGGGGATGTTGAGGCTGAGCGTCGCCCAGAACCCGATCATGCCGGTCAGCGAGGGCACGAAGACCTTCCAGAACGCGCCGAGCGAGTCGAACCTCGACGCGTCGCGGAAGGTCGGTCCGAGGTCGCCCGCCCGCATCACCAGCCAGACGAGAAGCCAGAGCGCCATCGCCATCAAGAGCGGCGCCGCCCAGTTCTCGAAGTGCTTCAGGGCGTCCATGCCGACGAGGATGATGCCGATGTTGACGAGCCAGAAGAAGCCGAAGCAGATCGCGCTCGGCACCGCGAGCCCGAGCACCGTCGCCTCGCCGCCGAGGGTCGCGAACTCTGGCGACACCGCGACGAGGAAGACCCGCATCGCCTCGCCGCCGAGATAGGTCTGGATGCCGAACCAGCCGCAGGCGACGATCGCCCGCGCGATCGCCGGCACGTTGGCGCCGATGGTGCCGAAGCTTGCTCGCGCGAGCACCGGAAAGGGAATGCCGTACTTCGTGCCCGGATGCGCGTTGAGGAGGATTGGGACCAGCACGATCAGGTTGCCGAGCCCGATCGTGAGGAGCGCCTGCCACCAGTTCATGCCCTGCGCGACCAGCCCGCCCGCAAGCAGGTAGGTCGGGATGCAGTGAGCCATGCCCATCCAGAGCGCCGCGAAGTTGTAGGTGGTCCAGGTCCGCTCCGACGCAGGCACCGGCGCGAGATCCGGGCTCCAGAGCGGGCTGCCCGCGAGATCCAGCCGGTCGGGATCGGCGGTGGCGTTCGCGGACTGCTGCATGCGCCGTCGATCGACCGGATGCGACGAATCCCCGCAGGGTTCGGTTCCCGATCCACCGTGGTGGAGCCGCATCCGACCTTCACGGACTGCTCCCGCAGCGCGCGATGTCGACCAATGCCGCCCCGAACAACACCGCCGGACCACATCGATGGGTGTCCACGACCATCACGCACGACCATCCACGTCCACCCACGATCATCCACCCACGATCATCCACGACCGGAGCCCCCATGGCGGAAGCACCTTGCCGCGATCACCGGTCAGGGACGAGCGTCGGTCTTGAGCGGGTCAGAGGCACGCTCGGCGTCCGGAGCCTCGCCGCGACCGACGACGAGCCACGCGACGACGCAGCAGGTGATCGAGGTCAAGGTCGTCGCGACGAGACCGAGCAGGCACGCCAGCATCGCTCCATCCGCGTCCCGTCGACCGAAGAGGGCGAGGCAGAAGCTCGCCGTGTTGCTCGCGGCATGGAGGGCGATCGCGATCGCGAGTCCGACCGCGATCCAGAGCGATCGCGGCGCGGAGCCTGCTCGGGCAAGGGCAAGCGCCGCGCCGAGGATCGCCCCGCAGGCCGCGTGCATCGGCACCCACGTGATCGTCCGCGCGATGCCGGTCCCGATCGCGTCCGTCATCGCTCCTCGGGCAGAGAGCACGTAGAGGGGATTCTCGATCGCGGCGACGCCGAGTCCCGCCATGACGCCGTAGGCGACGAGTGCCCGCGGGTCCGTCCCAGGGGCGCGGCGCACGAGCAGCCAGACCGCGAGCAGCTTCGCGGGCTCCTCCGTCGTCGCCGCGAGGAGCGCGACGAGCACGGCCCGACCGACGGAATGCTCCCACATCTCGCGAAGCGGCATGCCGTCGAATCTCGCGACGAGGATCTGCAGGATGCCGCTCGCGATCACCAGGCAGGCGCCGAGGGCGAGGATCGCGAGCGCCGTACGGCGCGAGCCACGTCGTCCCATCCGCCACAGGAACGCGGAGGCGACCAGGAGAGGAGGCAGCAATCCAAGCGCAAGGAGCGGGAAGGTCTGCATGAGTGCGACTCTGGAAACGATCGGCGCCGCGATGCGGATCCCGAGACGCCCTCGGTGGACGCCGTCGAGCGAGCCTTCCGCGTCATCAGCACGCGCTCGACTCGCGCTCGACTCCCGTTCGACTCGGTCGTCTCCGGGAAAAGTAGCACGCCCTCGACGCGGGAGATCGCGGCGATCGAGGGAGGTCGCCACGCGGGCGTATCGAGGACAGGCACGTATGGCGTATCGAGGACAGGTACGTATCGAAGAGGCGTGTCGAGGACAGGCACGTATCGAAGACAGACACGTGTCCAGGCGTGTCGAGGACAGGCACGTATCGAAGACAGACACGTGTCCGGCGTGGATCCGGTCGGGCTTGCCACCTTCATCGCGACCAAGCGTGGTCGGCGGGAGATCGCTGCCGGGAGATCGCTGCCTGT
>VGXO01000073.1 GCA_016873275.1 Phycisphaerae bacterium | reverse complement strand
GGGTGAGGGCGGGCGGTCGGTGCAGGTCCAGAAGCACGAGGATCGGACCGCGCGAGGTCCGATCGAGGCGACGATCAACCGCGTCGGCGGCGACCCGCGAGACCCGCGAGCCCGAGCAGGGCGATCGCGCCCGGCGCGGGAACGTAGCTCACGTTGTCGATGCCGATGGAGTCGGAGTTGTTGCCGGAGGGACCGCCACCGGGCACGTCGTAGAGGAACGCGAGGCGACCCGCGACGGGCGAAGCCAGACCGCTCGGCGTCACCAAGAACTGGGTCCATGTCAGGGCGCGGCGGATCGACTTGACTTCCCCTCGCGGAGCGTCGAGGACGGCGAGGGCATCATCTCCCCCGCCTTGACCGCGATCGGCAGCCGGTTCTGGGCGGGCGGCATGGGGCAGGTCGCGAAGGGCGTGAAGGCGCAGGGCGGGTTGAAGGCGCGGTTGAAGTCGATGGTCACCCGGCCACCCTCCGGTGCCGGCAGGTCGAGGAACCGCCCGCCGCCGTAGCTCTCGCGACCGTTGGTCGCGTCGCCGAAGACGACGAAGAGCCGCCCGTTCGCCCCTGGACTCGCGACGAGCGTGCGGGGCTCGCCCTCGAGCAGGAAGCGGAGCTCCGCCGCGACCGGCTGCGCCTCGACGAACCCGGTGACGTTCGTGATGGGGATGGTGCGATCGGCGGGTGCCGGCACCACCGCCGCCTCGACGACGAGCGCCGGCTCGAAGGGCATGAGGCGCACGCCCTTGAACTCGGTGCGCACGGGACTCGCCGAGTCGCGCACCCGCAGGGCGAGGCGACCATTCCGCCTGACGAGGGTGAAGGAGACCGTGCCGCTGCGGACGACCGATGGCGAGCCCGCGTCGTCGGCTCGCAGCACGCCGTCCTCCTCGCCCTGCTCGACCACCACCGTCGCGCCGGGCGCCGCGACGAAGCGCACGCGGTCCCCCGCCACCTCGAAGCGACCGACCTCCGCGTCGGCGCAGCCCGCGTAGGCAAGCGCGACGCCCGGACCTCGACCGACCGCGTGAGCGCCCTCGGAGAGAAAGTCGAGCCCGACGAGGGAGAGCCAGCCGTCCGGCGCCGCGAGCGCCGCGAGGCGACGGACGTGCCACTCATCCCGCGACGCGGCGGTGAACTCCTCGCGACCGGCGCGCGGGAGGGGCGAGGTCGCCGCGAACGCGACGACCGGCGCGATGGCGAGCAACGAGGTCACGACGAGGATCGATGGCGTCATGGCGGGGAATCCTGAGGGCGTCGCCGCTCGCCCGAACGGTCCGCCGACCCGCGCCACCTCTCGTCCGCGCGAGACCCGATCGAATCTACCATGCGCGCCCCTCGCGAACCCTCGCCGCCCGCCCTCAGGCTCCCCGCATGCACCACCTCGCGCTTCTCGCCGCCGAGACCGCCTCCCATCCCGCGAAGCTCTGGGCGTACCTCATCTTCTTCGCGGTCGTCGTGGTGTTCCTCGCGGTCGACCTCGGGCTCATCCATCGCGAGTCGAAGGAGATCTCCTTCAAGGAGGCGTCGCTCTGGTCGGTCTTCTGGCTCGTCTGCGGGCTCTCCTTCGGCGGGCTCGTGAAGGTCGCGTACGACCGCCATTGGCTCGACCTCGGTCTCGACACGCCGCGCTACAACACCCACGAACTCGCCGGCAAGAGCCCGGACCAGCCGCTCGTCGTCCTCGGCGAGGTGACCGGCACCGACGCCGCCACGCAGTACGTGACCGGCTACGTCGTCGAGAAGTCGCTCGCGATGGACAACATCTTCGTCATCGCGCTGGTCTTCGCGTTCTTCGCGATCCCCGCGAAGTACCAGTACCGCGTGCTCTTCTGGGGCATCCTCGGCGCGATCATCATGCGCGGGACGATGATCTTCGTCGGCTCCGCCCTGATCGAGCGATACCAGTGGATCCTGATCGTCTTCGGGGCGTTCCTGGTGCTCACCGCCCTCAAGATGGCGCTCATCAAGGGGAACGACGACCCCTCGCAGAACATCGCGGTGCGGATCATCAAGCGGTTCCTCCCCGCGGTCGACTTCCTCGACGGGCAGAGGTTCTTCACCCGACGCACCCTCGCCCCGACCTACGCGCCCGACCCCGTCACCGGGACGCCGGTGCAGCAGCCGCCCCCGCCGGGCTCGCTCGGGGCGAAGTGGAAGATGACGCCGCTCTTCATCGCGCTGATCCTCGTCGAGGTCACCGACCTCGTCTTCGCGGTCGACTCGATCCCGGCGATCTTCGCGATCACCCCCGACCCGTTCATCGTGCTCACGAGCAACATCTTCGCGATCCTCGGCCTGCGGGCGCTCTACTTCTGCCTCGCGGCGCTCATCGCGAAGTTCCGCTTCCTGAAGCCGGCGCTGATCCTGATCCTCGCGTTCGTGGGCGTGAAGCTCCTGCTCCTCGCGGTGCCGCCCTACCTGCCGGTGGTCGGGCTCGAGGCGGAGTCTCCGATCAAGGTGAGCCTCAACCTCTCGCTCGGCGTGGTGCTCGGCACGCTCGCGCTCGCGACGGTCCTCAGCATCCTCTTCCCGCCCCGGGCGGCGCACGGGCACTCGCTGCACTCCGGATCGCCCGATCGCCGATGACCGACCCGCGGGCGCGGTCCCGCGCCCCGCGAGAGCGACGATGGAAGCGTTCCTCCACGACCTGTGGCAGCTGATCACCGAGCCCGGGCAGCTGCGCGAGAACCTCGCGCAGATCGTCGAGACCCTCGGCGGTCCGGCGACCTACGCGATGCTCGGGCTCATCGTGTTCGCGGAGACGGGGCTCGTGGTGACGCCATTCCTTCCGGGCGACAGCCTCCTCTTCGCCACCGGTGCGGTCGCCGCGACCGTCGAGAGCGTCGCCCGCGAGCGGGGCGTCGAGCCCGCGATCAACGTCTGGACGATGTCGCTGGTCCTCTTCGTCGCCGCGGTCGTCGGGGACGCGGTCAACTACCACGTGGGTCGCTTCATCGGACCGGTCGCCTTCGACGGTCGCTTCCGCTGGCTCAAGAAGCAGCACCTCGAGCGCACCCACGCCTTCTTCGAGAAGCATGGCGGTCGCGCCGTCGTCATCGCCCGCTTCGTCCCGATCGTGCGGACCTTTGCGCCCTTCGTCGCGGGGATCGGGTCGATGACCTACTCGCGGTTCGCCTTCTACAACGTCTTCGGGGCGTTCCTGTGGGTGGGCTCGCTCGTGACCGCGGGCTACCTGCTCGGCGGGCTTCCCTTCGTGCAGCAGCACTTCGAGAAGGTGGTCCTCGGGATCATCATCGTCAGCGTGATGCCGATCGCCTGGGAGTGGTGGAAGGTCCGCCGCGAGAAGAAGCGGAGCGAGAAGGCGACCGCGGCGGGCTGAGCCGCGCGGGCGGCGCCGCCGACCTCGCCGGGTCGCGGCGGTACATTCCTGCCCATGCCACGGATCCCGCCAAGAACCTCGCCACGGACCTCCCGCCGCGCGGCGCTGCCGACCCTCGAGTTCATCGCCCGCCACTACCGGAACTTCAACGCCCGCGCGACGCGGGACGCGCTCTACGCCTATTGGGACCACGTCCGCGCCGGCGGACGCATGTACTGGGCGGTCGCGGGGGCGATGAGCTCGGCGCAGCTTGGGATCTCCCTCGCGCCGGCGATCCGCGCCGGGCTCGTGCACGGGCTCTCCGTCACCGGGGCGAACCTCGAGGAGTCGCTCTTCCGGCTCGTCGCCCACGAGCACTACCGGGACTTCCCCGAGTACCGCTACTTCACCAAGCAGGACGACACCCGGATCCTCACGCAGCGGATGCGCCGCGTGACCGACACGAGCATCCCCGAGGACGAGGCGTTCCGCGCGGTCGAGAAGATCCTCGTCCCCATGTGGACCCGCGCGAGCGCCCGCGGCGAGCGCCGCTTCTGGCACGAGTACTTCTACGAGCTCGTGCAGGCGCTGCCCCGCCGCCGCATGCAGGGCAGACCGGAGGAGTGCTGGCTCCTCGCCGCCGCCGAGAAGAACCTGCCGATCGTCGTTCCCGGGCACGAGGACTCGACCTTCGGGAACATCTTCGCCTCGCACGTGAAGCTCGGGGAGGTGAGCGCGTCGATCGTCAAGAGCGGCATCGAGTACATGGCGGGGTTCTACGACGACTACCGCGTGCTCTCGAAGGGTCGCGGCGTCGGCTTCTTCCAGATCGGCGGCGGCATCGCGGGCGACTTCCCGATCTGCGTCGTGCCGAGCATCAAGTACGACCTGCAGGAGGCGGTCCGACCGTGGGCGTACTTCTGCCAGATCTCCGACTCGACCACCTCCTACGGCTCCTACTCGGGCGCCACGCCCAACGAGAAGATCACCTGGGACAAGCTCACCGAGGAGACGCCGATGTTCGTGATCGAGTCGGACGCGACGATCGTCGCGCCGCTCATGCTCTCGGCGCTCCTCGAGGCGACCGCGGACCCGCGCGGCGCCGACGCGATCATCAAGGCGTCCCGCGCGGAGGTCCGCCGCTTCCGCGCGAAGGTGCGGTGAGCCGCGCCTCGCCCGAGGCGAGGACTCCGATGCAGGGACTCCGCGGCGGACGTTGATCGAATCGGCGACGGCGGACTCGTCCCGCGCCGGTCAGTCGAGGAACCGCACCTCGCCGGTCTCGACGTCGTAGACCGCCATCAGCATGTCGAGCCGTCCCGCCGCGACCGCCTCCCGCAGGATCTCGCTCCGCTCGAGGAGCCTCGCCTGCTGCCAGCGGACGTTCGCCTCGACCGCGGCGTCGAGGTTCGAGGGATGCGATCCGTCGAGCGCCGGGCGGATCACCCGCGTGAAGGCGCTCATGTTGCCGGGCAGGTCCTTCTGGTTGAACGCCGCCTCGACCGCGCCGCACTTGGTGTGCCCAAGGACGAGGATCGAGTGCACGCCGAGCGCGCTCACTCCGTACTCGAAGGAGCCCGCGGCGGTCTCGCTCTCCGAGTTCCCCGCGACGCGGACGACGAAGAGGTCGCCCACGCCCTGATCGAAGACGAGCTCGACCGGCACCCGGGAGTCCGCGCAGCTCAGGACTCCGACCGCGGGCGACTGCCCGAAGGCGCCGGTCTTCACCACCCGCTCCTCCTGCCAGCTCGTCGCGTGCTCGCCGCCGCTTCGGAACCGCGCGTTCCCCTCGAGGAGCGCCTCGCGGGCGCGTCCCTTCGGAATGCCCGCGACCGCGGGCGCCTGGCACGCGCCGAGGAGGATGCTGGCGAGGAGTCCGGTCGAGGCGAGGAGACGGTGCTTCATGGCGGCAGGACGATACCGCCGGGAGATGCCTCGACGAGGCACGGGGCAGTCCAGGGCGATTCGCCGAGCCCACTCGACGGCTCGTCCTCATCGTCCGAGCCTCGCGAGCGTGAGCTCCGCGAGCACCCGCGACGCCTCGAGCCCGGTCCTCGCCACGAGCTCGTCGAGGATCGCCGGGTCATCGGGATCGCGACCTCGAAGCGCCGACATGATCCGCCCGCGAGGCGAGTTCGGATCGACCGCCATGGCTCCCGATCGCGAGCCATCGCCGGACGAGGGCGAAGCGCAGGAGGAAGAGGACGAGGACGAGGAGGAGACGGCGCAGCACTCCGGCGAGCCCGACGGCGGGCGGTTCCCGCTCGCGCTCGCCCCGCGCCTCTCCGCCGCGCCCTCGAGGAGCACCGCCGCGGCGCCTCCGAGCGACTCGATCACCTCCGCCGCGCTCGTGACCATGCTTGCCCAGCCCTCCCGCACCGCGCGAAGGCAGCCCGCCGACCTCGGCGCATCGACGCGACCGGGGACGACCATCGCCTCGCGTCCGTGCTCCTCGACCGCGAGCCGCGCGGTGATGAGGCTGCCGCTGCGTCGTGCCGCCTCGACGACGACGACTCCAAGCGCAAGCCCCGAGATGATCCGGTTCCGCCGCGGGAAGAGCCCCGGGCGCGGCGGCTGCGCGAGCGGGAACTCCGAGATCACCGCTCCGCCCGCCTCGGCGATCGAGTCGAAGAGCCCCGCATGCTCCGGCGGATAGGGCTCGAGGAGCCCCGACCCGAGCACCGCGATCGTCCGACCTCCGACGCGAAGCGCCGCGCGGTGCGCCGCGGCGTCGATCCCCCGTGCGCCTCCGGAGACGACGGCGATGCCGGACTCGGCGAGCCCGCCCGCGAACCGCGCCGCCTGCTCGAGCCCGTACGCCGTCGCGCGACGCGACCCCACCACCGCGACGCGCGGCTCGTCGCGGGCGCCCGACGGGCTCGCGGCTCGCGCCGCGACGTCCACGTCCTCGGGCACCTGCTCCACGACCGACTCGCCTCCGCTCGCCGCACCGCCCGTCCTCGGATCGAGCACGCCCCGCACCCACAGGAGAGGCGGCGGATCGGGGATCACCTCGAGGAGCGTGGGGAAGTCGCGGTCGCCGGGCATCACGAGGCGAACGCCATGCTCGCCGGCACGCGCGACCTCCCGCGCGGCGTCGCCGTCGCGGGCGGCGCGGGCGGCGTCGAGCCAGTTCCGCGCCGCGGGAAGGCTCACCCGCAGCACCTCCGCGACCTCGGCAGGCGTCGCCGCGAGCGCCGGCGCAGCGCCGCCGAACGCCTCGACGAGGCGACCGCAGCGGGTGGCGCCGATCCCCTCGCCGAGGAGCCACGCGACGCGGGCGAGGACCTCCGCGCCGCGGTCGGACCATCCGCGAGGGATCCTGGCAGTCCGGTGATCTTCCTGCGGCGCATCGGGCATCGCCGCGACGCTACCGAGGCGGGAGCGGCACTCCGCCGATCGCGGCGGAAACGCCGGACTCGCGGTCCTTGGGCGGAACCTCGCCCGCGGCGGTCGGTACGCTTCGCCACTCCCCGACTCTGGAGCCCGCATGCGACACGCCATGAACCCCGCGCGCCTCGCGTTCGCCCCGGTCCTTCTTCTCGTCGCCGCGCCCACGGCGCTTGCCGCCGACGAGACGGACGCCGCGGCGATGTTCCGCTATCCGGACGTCTCGAAGGACCGCATCGTCTTCTCCTTCGCGAACGACCTCTGGACCGTCCCGATCGAGGGCGGTCGCGCGATGCCGCTCGCGAGCCCGCCCGGCACCGAGTTGATGCCCCGCTTCTCGCCCGACGGCGGCTCGATCGCCTTCGTCGGGAACTACGACGGCGGTCAGGACCTCTACGTCATCGACGCCGATGGCGGCATCCCGCGCCGCGTGACCTACCACCCGACCGTCGAGATGCTCAGCGACTGGTGCACGCCGACCGCCGCGGGCAACGAGGGCGGCGAGGGCGCCCTCGTCTTCGCCGCCCGCGACATGGGCTCGATGTCGCGTGCCTCGCAGCTCTACATGGTGCCGCCGACGGGCGGGCTGCCGACGGGGATTCCGGTCCCCTACGGCACCAACGCGGTGATCTCGGCGGATGGCGAGTGGCTCGCGTACACGCCGCACTCGATCGACCGCCGCACGTGGAAGCGCTACCGCGGCGGCATGGCGACCGACATCTGGCTCCTCAACCTCAAGACCGGCGAGAGCCGCCGCATCACCGACTGGGAGGGCACCGACTCGCTCCCGATGTGGCATGGTCGGAAGGTCTACTACCTCTCCGACGCGGGCACCGCGGAGAACCACCGGCAGAACCTGTGGGTCTACGACGTCGACTCAGGCGAGCGGCGGCAGGTCACGAAGTTCGCGGCGCACGACGTGAAGTGGCCGGCGATCGGGCCGGACGTCGACGAGAAGGGTCGCGGCAAGGCGCGGATCGTCTTTCAGAACGGCCCGCAGATCTGGCTGTGGGACGAGTCGAAGGGCGTCTCCGAGACGGTCGAGATCGAGGTGCCCGGCGATCGCGGCATGCTTCGACCGACCCTCGAGGACGCGTCGGAGGAGATCCAGTCCTGGAGCGTCGGACCCAAGGGCAAGCGCGTCGCGGTCTCCGCCCGCGGCGACCTGTGGACGCTGCCCGCCGCGAAGGGCACGCCCCGCAACCTCACCCGCACCTCGGGCATCGCCGAGCGCCTCGCGACCTACTCGCCCGACGGAAGTTGGATCGCCTACTCGACCGACGAGTCGGGCGAGTACGAGGTGGCGGTCCGCCCCGCCGACGGCACCGGCACGCCCCGCCTGCTGACCTCGGATGGAGGTCCCTTCAAGGTCGGGCTCGACTGGTCGCCCGACTCGAAGTCGCTCCTCGTCACCGACAAGACCGGCACCATGCGGATGATCACGCTCGAGGACGGCTCGATCCGCGAGATCGACCAGAACCCCTGGGACGCCGAGACGCGGGTGCGCTGGAGCCACGACGGGCGCTGGCTCGCCTACGCGATGGCGCCGGCGGAGCTGCCCCGCGGGCAGGTGGTGCTCTACGACCTCGAGAAGAACGAGCGGCACGTGGTGACCGACGTGATGTTCGAGTCGGCGGATCCGGTCTTCGACCGCAAGGGCGACTGGCTCTACTTCGCGAGCAAGCGGAACTTCTCGCCGACCTACGGCGACCTCGACACGACGTGGGTCTACCGCGACTCGAGCGTCCTCCTCGCGGTGCCGCTGCGAGCGGACGTGAAGAACCCGTGGCTCGCGACGAGCGACGAGCTGGAGGTCGCGAAGGACGACGAGAAGAAGGACGACGCGAAGGATGAAGAGAAGAAGGAGGACGACGCGGCGGAGGACGCAACCGGCGATGACGACGCCGCGACGACCTCGCCCGCGGCGGGTCGCTGGACGTGCACCGCGACCGTCGTGGGACAGACGATCGAGCTGATCCTCGACCTCAACGTCGCCGCCGACGGCGTCACGGTCAGCGGCTCCTACTCCTCGCCGATGTTCGGGATGGGCACGCTCTCGGGAACCTTCGACGCGTCGAGCGGCGCGCTCGCGCTGACCCTCGCGCTTCCCGATGGCAGCAGCGCCTCGGCGAACCTCGTCATCGAGGGCGACTCGGTGAAGGGCGAGGGCACGGGACCCGACGGCACGACCGGCGAGATCGTCGGCTCGCGCTCGGTCGGTGGAGGAGTCGCGGTCGATGGCGCGCCTGCGGAGAAGCCCGCCGCGAAGGTCGAGATCGAGCTCGAGGGCTTCGAGGCGCGGGCGATCCCGCTGCCGGTCCCGCCCGGCTCGCTCGGCGGTCTCGAGGTGAACGACAAGGGACAGCTCCTCTACGTCCGCGGCGGCGCGAACGGCGGCATCAAGCTCTTCGATCCGGGCGACGCCGAGGGCGGCGAGAAGCCGGTCACCGGCGGCGGCGGGTTCGCGATCTCTCCCGATGGCGGCACGATCATCCTGCCGACTGGGCGCGGGGCGAGCCTCGCGCCGGCGTCGGCGGGGGCGACCCCGAAGCCGGTGGTGACGAGCCCGATGCTCGTCGAGGTCATGCCGCGCGAGGAGTGGCGGCAGCTCGTCCGCGACGCGTGGCGCATCCAGCGCGACTGGTTCTACGAGCCGACCATGCACGGCGTCGACTGGGAGGGCGTGCTCGCGCAGTACCTGCCCCTCGTCGATCACGCCACGAGCCGCGAGGACGTCTCCTACATCATCGGGGAGATGATCTCCGAGCTGAACGTCGGTCACGCCTACTACTGGGGCGGCGACGGCGAGGAGGCGCCGAGCCTCTCGACGGGACTCCTCGGCTGCGACTTCGAGCTCGTGCCCGACGGCGAGGGAGCGCTTGGCTACCGCATCGCCCGCATCCTCCGCGGCGCGGAGTGGGACAGCGACGCGCGGAGCCCGCTCGCGGCGCCGGGCGTCGACGCGAAGGAGGGCGACTTCCTCGTCGCGGTGAACGGCGTGCCGATGGACGCGTCGAAGGCGCCGTGGGCGGCGTTCCTCGGGCTCGCCGGCAAGACGGTGACGCTCTCCCTCTCCGACCGCGCGACCCCGGGCGACTCGGACCGCCTCGTGCCGATCACGCTCCTCGCGAGCGACTCGGACCTCCGCTACCGCGCGTGGATCGAGGCGAACCGCCGGATCGTCGAGGCGATGAGCGAGGGCAAGGTCGGCTACATCTACGTGCCCAACACCGGCGTCGATGGTCAGACCGATCTCGTGCGGCAGTTCTACGGGCAGGCGCACCTGCCCGGGCTCGTCATCGACGAGCGGTGGAACGGCGGCGGGCAGATCCCGACCCGCTTCATCGAGCTGCTGAACCGCCCGGTGACCAACTACTGGGCCCGCCGGGATGGTCAGGACTGGACCTGGCCGCCCGACTCGCACCAAGGCGCGAAGGCGATGCTCATCAACGGGCTCGCCGGCTCCGGCGGCGACATGTTCCCCTGGCTCTTCAAGCGGGAGGGACTCGGTCCCCTCGTCGGCACCCGCACGTGGGGCGGTCTCGTCGGGATCAGCGGCAACCCGACGCTGATCGACGGCGGCTACACCGCGGTGCCGACGTTCGGCTTCTACGAGACCGACGGCACCTGGGGCGTCGAGGGTCACGGCGTCGATCCCGACGTCGAGGTGATCGACGATCCCGCCAAGATGACCGACGGCGCCGACCCGCAGCTCGCGAAGGCGGTGGAGCTGGTGCTCGAGGAGGTCGCGCGGAATCCCTACGTGAAGCCCGCGCGACCGGCGTCGCCGAACCGCCGCGGCATGGGCATCGAGGAGAAGGACAAGTAAGGAGTGAACTCCTCCCCACGGCTCCGCCGTGGGGAGGTGCCGCCGAGCGCCGCGAGGCGGCGGAGGGGACCTGCTCCGACGGGTTGCGTGCGCTGCGCGACGCGGGCAACCCGTTCATCGAACGTCCCCTCCGCCTCGCGAACTTCGTTCGCTCGGCACCTCCCCGACCTCGCTTCGCTCGGTCGAGGAGGAGTTCCGAAGCGAACCAGCTCGACTTCGCGGTCTCCGGAACTCCTCCGCCGGGTTGCTCCCTCGCCATGCCCCCGCGACCCGCTAGTCTCCCATCCATGCACCGCCGCGACTTCCTCCGGACCTCTGCCCTCGCCACGCCCGCCATGCTCGCGACCGGCGCAACCTGCGCGACCGGCGCCGCCGCGTCGCGCGGGGTCCGCGCGGATGACGCAGCCACCGACGACGCCGAGACCGCGGCGGCGCCCGCGACCGGACGCTTCAAGCAGTCCGTCTGCCGCTGGTGCTTCGGCGGCATGAGCCTCGACGAGCTCTGCGTGATGGCGAAGGCGCAGGGGATCGGCGGCATCGACCTCCTCTCCGAGGGCGAGTGGGAGGTCCCGGTCAGGCACGGCATGATCTGCACCACCGCGAACGGTCCCTCGACGATCCCCCACGGCTTCAACCGCCCCGAGCACCACGATCGCCTCGTGAAGGAGAGCGAGCGGCTCCTCCCCCTCGTCGCCGCGGCGGGCATCCCCCACATGATCGTCTTCTCGGGAAACCGCTTCGGGATGGACGACGCGGAGGGACTCCGGAACTGCGCCGTCGGGCTCCGCCGCATCACCCCGCTCGCCGAGCAGCTCGGCGTCACCATCGTGATGGAGCTCCTCAACTCGAAGGTCGATCACGCGGACTACATGGGCGACCGCACCGCGTGGGGCGCCGCGCTCGTCGACGAGGTTGCCTCCGACCGCTTCCGCCTGCTCTACGACATCTATCACATGCAGGTGATGGAGGGCGACGTCATCCGCACGATCCGGGACCACGCGAAGGCGATCGCCCACTACCACACCGCCGGAAACCCCGGGCGCAGCAACCTCGACGCGACGCAGGAGCTCTTCTATCCCGCGATCGCCCGGGCGATCGCCGACACCGGCTTCCAAGGCTGGGTCGCCCAGGAGTTCATGCCCCGCGGCGACCCGGCGA
>VGXO01000072.1 GCA_016873275.1 Phycisphaerae bacterium | reverse complement strand
AACCGGCTCGGGCGGGACCTCCCAGCCGACGGCGCCGCTGCCTCCTCCTCCGAGCTGGAACCCGAACTCGAACGTGAGTCCCGTGACTCCCGTCACGGGACCTCCGACTCCACCATCGACGAGCGGATCCGTCGGTCGGGATCCGACGAGGTTCGGTGGCAGCGACCGAGGAGACGTCATGGGATGGTGGGTCAGTGACCCATTCGTTGCCGGCGACGGATTGCTCTGGATCGGTGTCGATGCCTACGCGCCGACCGGGATCGAGTCGGTTCGCTTCCTCGTGACCGGTCTGGGGGCGACCTCCGTCGCGGAGCCTTCTCATCACCCGCATCGTTCGCTCACGGGCTACTGGATCTCGGTGAGCCCTTCCCAGGTTTCTACGGACGCCATGAGCGTCTCGGCAGTGGTGGTTCCCAAGGGGACCCTCCAGCCGCTGGAGTCGCGACCGATCGAGATCCGCAAGCGAGGAGGCAGTTGGGACGTCGGGCGGTTCTTGAATGGATGGACCACGCTGATTCCAGCGAATGGATCACCCGGAAGTGGAACGAGTCCCCTGAACTCCCGCCTGATCTACGTCGCGACGGCTGCGCAGGGCGGGAACGACGCCGCGGCGCGGGCGGCGAAGGGCAACCGCGGCTACTACCTGCCGAGCGATCCGGAGATCGGTCCTGATCCCACCAACCCGGTCGGTCCCATCGTCGCGTACGCCACGCAGTTCGAGGCGAGCAAGATGTTCCGCGGACGCAAGTACGCGGGCGACCGCCCGGACGGCTATCCGAACTACGGCTCGACGGACAACCCTTGCCCAGATTGGATCCTGTTCCGCCGCGGCGGAACATGGGACAACTCGGTCGAGGTGCCGACCGCATGGGGTCCGCAGCGACGCAACATCGGGCAGATGATCGGCAACTGGGTCTTCGGCGCGGACAATCCCTCGCTGTTCTCATATCACGGCGCAGGCCGACTTGGGCGCAGCGCGACCGAGCCGTTCGTCATCACCGCATGGGGACCGACCAGCGATCCTCGTCCGATCCTGCGCGGGTCGGCCTTGAGCACCCATCCCGCCCTCACCATCGAGGGCGGAAGTCACGGGCGATGGACCTCGCTGCACATCGACGGCGAGGCGAACACGCTCGGCATGACCTCCAGGGGAGTGGTCGGCTGGGAGGCAGCGGACGGCGGAGGAGGCCACGACTGGATCGTCGAGGATCTCTACGTCAACGGCACGCTCGGAGCAACGAACTACGGCGGCAGGCGAGGCGTCACCGCCGTCGTCCGGCGCTGCGTCGTCACGAACGCCTGGAGCAGCGCCTCGCACCAGCAGGGCTTCTTCGTCGGCGGCGAGGACGGCCAGCAGCCGCAGAGCTGGACCATCGAGGAGTGCGTCTTCGACCGCAACGGCTACAAGGAGAACCCGAACGCCCCGCAGACGTGGACCGCGAAGCTCGTCTCCTCCCTGAGCTCGGGAGAGCTCGCGGCCGGGACCGGCGTCCAGCCCACGCGGACCTACTTCGACCGCAACCTGTACCTGTCGAGATACGACTCGATAACGGTGCGTGGGTCCATCATCAGCCGCGGAGGAGGCGGCGGCAACGTGCAGATGCGGGAGGGCGGCGTCTCCGAGCGGAACCTGTTCATTTTCTGCCAGGCAGCGATGACCGTCGGTCATCCCGAGACCACGCTGGAGCGCCTCAAGCCCTCGCTCATCCGCCAGAACACGGTGCTGCACGACGACTGCTTCCTGCCGCCCGGAGGCTGGGGCATAGGCATCGGTCTTTCGGGCACCAGCGACGACCTATCGGTCGCGGACGACAACGTGGTCGCGCACTTCCATCGTGCCACCAACGGCGGCGCGTCGATCTCGGCGACCGGCTTCCAAGGAACCAAGGCTCCCTTCGCCGCGTCGCCGCTCATGCGGGCGGTCGTCAAGGACAACGCGGTCTTCCAGCAGCACGGGACTCCCGGCATCTGGGTCCGCTCCCAGAGCCATGTCGCATCGGATCACTCAGGAGTGACGGAGGCGGACGTGACCGGCAACGAGGTCTCAGCCTTCATGAGCGCGACCGCCGGGCGCCTGTCGGAGAACGGCAACGCGACCCGACCGAGCACCTCTGGCTACTCGGGCAACCAGTACCACTCGACTGGTCCGAGCGCCAGTCACTTCAAGTGGACCAGCACCGGCGACCTCGCGGCGTGGAAGGCGGCTGGCTACGACTCGGACGTGACGCAGGTCTACTCCGACCTCGCGTCGTTCAAGCCCGCGGTCGGCTGGACCGCCCCCGAGCGGGACATCGTCTCCTACATGCAGTCGGTGGATCCGAGCTACGTCGTGAACGAGGACGTGTACGTCGATGACGACTCGACCGGACCGAAGCAGGCGACGAGGCGCAGGCTGTGGGAGGTGCTGATCGACCCGTCGATGGGTCTCGCCGGACAAGGCTGGTGGGACGCGGTCGGCATGACCGAGGCCCGGGCGAAGCTCGTTGCACGCCGCTACCACGCCTTCATCACCTTCATCCAGCGGGCGAAGGCGAACCGCAAGGGCGCGTGGGATCCGCGGTGGACCGCCGACGCGGTCAACGACTACATCCGAGAGGGTTTCGGAAAGGCGCCGGTGTCAGGACCCTACACCGCCACCCTGGAGGACGTCCTCGGCTACCAGAACCTCCCGTGATCGCCAGCCTGGTCGTCGCTGAACTTGGTGTCACGAAGGGACCCGGTCACGCCGGGTCCCTTCTCGTTCATGGGCGCGACAATCTCGCTCACCACACGCCCGGCGGCTCGAGGTAGAGGTTTCCCTTGGCATCGAGGATGACCCGCTCGTTGTAGACGACCTCCCACACATGACCATCGAGGTCGGCAAACCACCCCGTCGTGCCGCCCCACGGGGCAGCTCCGGCGTCGCGAAGGACCCGTCCGCCGGCCCATCGGGCACGATCGAGGAGACCGCCGACCTCCGCCGCCGCTCGAACGTTGTGAGAAAGCGTGACGCTGCCCGTCCCTCGGCGCGTTGCAGGGCCGACGCCTCGCTCCCGGCGCATCACGGCGTGGCTGGCGAGCGCCAGCACGAGCCCGTTCATCTGAAAGAGCGCGAGGTCGGGTCGGCTCCGCTCGCTCGCGACCAGCCCAAGCGCCTCGTAGAACGCCCGCGACTTGGCGACGTCGCGCACGGCGAGGGTGACGAACCCGATCGATGAACGCATCGCAACCGCGCCGGTTGCGCCCCCTTGCTTCCCTCGAGACCAGCGGCGACCAGCCCGAACACTCTTCGTCGACGACGGGGTCGCAATCGACGTCGATCTCGCGTGCCTCGACTTCGCCACGTCTCGTCTCCTGGGGCTCGCCTCAGGCGAACACCACCTCGACCATCGAGAAGTCGTCCACGAACTGGTCGCTGCCCTGGAGCGCCGTCGCGTGCTCGACGAGCCGATCGATCCGCGAGACTCCCGACGGAGGCGGCTCGGACATGAACTGCACGAACTCCTCCCACGCCCACATCTCCCCGTCGGTCTTCTGCAGCTCGAAGGCACCGTCGCTGAAGAGGATCAGCCGCGCCCCCTCGGGCACCTCGGTGGTCACGCTCGCCCAGTCGAGGTCGGGAATCGCCCCGATCATCGGTCCCTGCGAGTCGAGGAGCCGCATCTCCGGACCGCCAAGCAGGAACGCCGGAGGATGTCCGCCGCCTGACCACGTGATCGCGCGGGTCGCGGCGTCGAACACGCCATACCACATCGTGAAGTACATCCCGTTGTGCCGCTCCATCTGGAACGAGGCGTTGAGGCGGGAGAGGACGAAGCTCGGATCGCTCGCCTCCTGCGGGCTCATCGACCGCACCATGTTCATCGCCGAGATCGAGAGGAGCGCCGGTCCCACGCCGTGCCCGCACACGTCGATCAGGTACATCGCGAAGCGGCGGTCGTCGATCCAGTGGTAGCCGAAGGAGTCGCCTCCAAGCGAGGCGGAGGGCACGAACCGCCAGGTCGTCGAGACCCGTCCCTCGATCGGCGGATCGAGGATCGACCGCACGTAGTCGGCGGCACGGCTGAGCTCCTCCGCCATGTGACGCTCGCTCTCCGCCAGCGCCTTGAACGCCGCGTTCCGCTGCAGCAGGGCGAGGTAGCCCTTCGAGTGGTAGCGGATCCGCGCGATCACCTCGACGGGATCGGGCAGCTTCACGAGGTAGTCGTTCGCGCCACGGGCGAACGCCTCCGCCTTCGTGGTCGCCTCCTCCTTCGAGCTCAGCACGATGAGCGGGATCTCCCGGGTCTCCTCCCGCGCCCGGTAGTCCCGCACGAGGTCGAGCCCATCGACGCCGGGCATGACGAGGTCCTGCAGGATGACGGTCGGCTTGAACTCGATCGCCATGTCGATCGCCTTCAGCGGATCCTGGCAGTAGCGATACTCGATCCCCGGCTGGGTCGCGAGCATGCGCCGCACCGCCTCGCCGATGATCGCCTGGTCGTCGACGAGGAGCACCCGCACCTGGTCCGGCGCGGACACCGTGGCGGGCACCGACGCGCCGGTCGGGGCGGCGGGGGCGGTCGTGGTCATCGGGAGGTTCCCTTTCCGGGGGCGGGGGCAGGCGGCGGGACGTTCGCGCGGAAGGCGCGGGCGATGCCGTCGGCGATCTCGGGGAGGGCGAGCACGAGCTCGGCGGCGCCGAGCTGCACCGCCGTGCCGGGCATGCCCCATACGACGCTCGACGCGCGGTCCTGCGCGATCGTACACCAACCCGCGCGGCGCAACTCGAGCAGACCCTCCGCGCCATCGCGACCCATGCCCGTCATGAGCACGGCGACGCCGGGACGAACGCGGCTCGCGACGAGGCTTCGGAAGAGCACGTCCACGCTCGGGCGATGCAGCGAGTCCGCGGGCTCGTCGCGGTACGCGAGGATGCCGCCGGGCTCGACCACGAGGTGCCGGTTGTGCCCCGCGACGACCACCTCGCGCGGCGAGAGCGGACCCGGCTCGGCGACCCGCACGAGGCGACCGACCTGCTCGGAGAGCCAGCGGGCGAGACCCGGCACGAACTCCGCGTCCACGTGCTGCACGATGACGACCGGCGCCGCGAGGTCCTTCGGGAGAGATCCGAGCACCTTCGCGAGCGCCTGTGGTCCGCCCGTCGAGGACCCGATCGCCACGATCGACGCCCCGACCACGGAGGGAGTCTTCGCCGGCACCGGAGCCGCCGACGGCCGCGGCGCCGAGGCGGGTCGGAACATGCGGGCGACCATCTCGATCTTGCGGACGAGGGGCTCGCCGCCGGAGAGGTCGCCCTTCGGTCCGAGGACCGGCGTGTTCACCGCGTCGAGGGCGCCGTGCCCGAGCGCGTCGTAGACCTTGCTGGCGTTGCCATCGACCGTCGCCGTCACCACGATGATCGGGCAGGGGCACTCCGCCATGATCCGGCGGGTCGACTCGACCCCGTCCATCACCGGCATGATGAGGTCCATCAGCACGACGTCGGGGCGGTCGGCGCGGCACTTCTCGAGCGCCTGCCGACCGTCCTCCGCGATCCACGCGACCTGCGCGCCGGGCACGGAGACGACGACGCGCCGCAGCGCCTCCACCGCCAGCCGAAGATCGTTCACGATCGCGACCCGCACCGTCATCCCTCCGAGGGGCCGATCAAGTCGGTCACCATGGTCGCGAACGACCGGTCGTGGAAGGAGCCCTTCGTGAGGTAGGCGTTGGCGCCCGCCTCCATGCCCCGGAGGCGGTCCTCCTCGCGGTCCTTGTAGGAGACGATGATCACCGGGATCTTCCGGAAACGCTCGTCGCGGCGAAGCGTCCGCACGAAGTCGATGCCGTTCATGCGCGGCATGTCGACGTCGCTGACGATGAGGTCGTACCCCCCGGCCTGCAGGACGTTCCAGCCGTCGACGCCGTCGACCGCGACGTCCACCTCGTAGCCCATCCGCGCGAGCAGCTGCCGCTCGACCTCGCGGACGGTGATCGAGTCCTCGACGACGAGGATCCGCTTTCGTCGCCGCTTGCCCGCGCCCTCCGCCGAGCGGGCGCCTCGGAGTCGCCCCTCGCCGAGGAGCTGCCGGACCGAGGCGGTGAGGTCGTCGACGTCGACGACGAGCAAGGGACGCCCGTCCTCGAGGAGCGCCGCCGACGCCACGTGCGGCACGCGACCAAGCCGCGGGTCGAGCGGTCGAACGACGAGGTCCTCCTCGCCGAGGAAGCGATCGACGACCAGTCCGAGCCACTCGCCCGTCTGCCCCACCACCATCACGCTCGCCACGTCCCCCGCCGCGGCGCCCGCGGGCAGCTCGAGCACCGCCGTCGCCTGCACGAGACCCACCGAGACCCCGTCGAGCTCGAACTTCTGCCGCCCTTCGATCGGACGGATCTCCCCGCGAGGCACCTTCACCACGCGCTCGAGGCGCGAGAGCGGGAACGCATAGGGCTCGCCGCCGATGTCCACCACCGCGGCACGGATCACCGAGAGCGTGATCGGCAGCCGCATCGAGAAGGTGCTTCCGTGCCCGAGGTCCGTCTCGACCTTCAGGCTGCCTCCGGTCTCCTGCACCATCGTCTGCACCACGTCGAGCCCGACGCCGCGTCCCGAGATCTCGGTCACCTTGCTTGCCGTCGAGAAGCCCGGCAGGAAGAGGAAGTCGAGGAGCTCCGCGGTCGAGAGCCCCGCCGCGAGGGTCTCGTTCTGCAGTCCCTTCTCGACCACCTTGCGGCGGATCCGCTCGGGGTCGATCCCTCGCCCGTCGTCGCCGACCCGCACGAGCAGCATGCCCGCGTGGTGCCTTGCCTCGACGAAGACCCGCGCCGTCTCGTCCTTGCCCGCCGCCGCGCGATCCTGCGGCATCTCGACCCCGTGGTCGAGGCAGTTCCGCAGCATGTGGTTCAGCGGCGCCTCGAGCTTCGCGAGGATGTCGCGGTCGACCGGCACCGTGCCGCCGAGCACCTCGAAGCGGACCTTCTTCCCGAGCGACTTCGCAAGGTCGCGCACCATGCGGGGCAGGCCCGCCGTCCCGTCGGCGAAGGGACGCATGCGGCTGCCGAGCACCTCGTGGTAGAGCGCGGTCGCCGCCTCCTCGGTGCGGCGGAACATGTTCTCGAGGTCGCCCGCGTGCCCGGCGAGGGTCCGGCGGATCGCCGCGAGCGAGTCACGGGCGGACGCGACGCCCGACGCCCGAGGCCCGTCGATCTCGTCCTCGAGCGACTCGAGCTCGAGCTTCAGCCGTCGCACCGACTCGCGAAGCGTCTGGAAGCGGCGCGACTCGATCATCATCTCGCCCGCGAGCCGCATCATGCGGTCGAGGTTCTCGGCGTTGACTCGGAGCGTCTTCACCTCGGTCGCAGGCGCCGCGGCATGCCCAGCGCCCCGCGGCGCCGGCTCGGCGGCAGGCGGCTTCGGCGCCCTCGCGGCGACCGGCGGCGCCTTCGGGGACGCCGCCGCGGAGGGCTTCGGTGCCGCGACCCTTGGGGCAGAAGGCACCGGTGCCGTCGGCGGCGCGCGATCCACCGCAGGCTCTCCCGATGAAGCCTGCGTCGGCGCATCCGTCGCCGGGGGGGGCGGCGGCTCCGCTCCCTTCGCCGCGACGGTCGACTCGGGCGGCGTGGGCGCCGCCGCGGGCTTCGGCGGCGCGACCGCGGGAGCCGTCGATCCAGCACCACCCGCGGGCACCCGCAGCGTCTCCACGAGCGCATCGACCGCGGGGGAGTTCCGCTCGGTGAACGCAGGCAGTTCCGCCTCGGCGATCTGCCCCAGCTTCGTCAGCAGGTCCGTGCCCTGCAGCAGCTGGTCGATCCTCGCCGGCACGAGGACCTCCTGCCCCTTCTGCACCGCGACGAGGCAGTCCTCCATCGCGTGCGCAAGCCGCACGGCGAGGTCGACGCCGATGATCCGCGCGGCGCCCTTCAGCGAGTGCGCCGCCCGCATGAGCGGTTCGATCGCCGAGAGGTCCGCAGGATTGCCCTCGAGCCGCAGCAATCCCTCGTTGAGGGTCCCGCAGTGCGTCTCCGCCTCCGCCTTGAAGAGCTCGAAGAGCGAGAAGCCGCCGAGGTCGCTCATCCGAGGCTCCTTCGGAGCCCGGCGAGCAGACGCTCGCTGCTCACGAGCGCGACGCGTCCCTCGGAGGACCCATCCGTCGGAAGGATCAGCCGCTCGGTCAAGTGGTCCTTCGCGGCACGCACCGTCGAGGGCGGATCGACGAGGCGCGACGTCTCGATCCGCGCGACGCCGAGCACTCGATCGACCTCGATCACCCACTGCTCCGCGCCATCGCCGACGAGGAGCATCCGGCGTTCGGCACCCGGCTGGGTCGCTGCGGGAAGGTCGAGGAGCGCCTCGAGGCTCGCGACGAGCGAGAGGTGCCCGCCGAGGTTGCACAAGCCCCGCAGCACCGCGTTCGAGCGATGGGGAATCCGATGGATCGGAACCGGCGCCGTGACGCGGCGCACCAGCGAGCCCGGGAGACCGAACCGCTCGCCGCCGCACTCGACGAGGAGGACGCTGACGCGATCGCTCTCATCCTGCTTGAGCGGTCTCGCCACCTCGGCGGTCTGCCGCGCGAGCTCGCTCGCGCCGAGCGGACGCTCGAGCAGCGCCCGCATCGAGTCCGCCCCGCGACGGACCTCGCCGTCGGAGGATCCAACGGGCAACTCGCTCATCGTCGATCCTCCGCGCCGGCGCCGCCGGACGTCCGCCTCGCCCGCTCGCGATACCGCTCGGCGCCGTCAAGGTCGCCCTCGTCCTCGCTGATCATCGCGAGGTGCAGGAGCCCAGACTCGTGATCGGGGTCGAGGTAGACGAGCCGTCGGAACCACTCCTCCGCCGCCGGCAGGTCGCCCTCCGCGAGACGAACGCAGCCGAGGAGCTCGAGCGCCGCCGGGCTCGGACCATCGTCGGCGACGCAACGCTCGGCAAGCTCGGCGGCCTCACGGAGCCGTCCCTGATCGGCGAGCGTCCGGGCGCGCTCGAGCGACGCCGCGGTCCCGGTCGTCGCCACGACCGGTCGCGTCGCGCCGCCGTGCGAGGGAGACCTCGCGGGTCGCGGGGCGCTGCGCGGGGCGACGAGGGGAGCCGACGGACGCCGCGGCGGCTGCGCGGCGCGGATCGGGGCGACCTCGACCTCCGCCGGGCGGCGCTCGTACGCGAAGGTGTGGGGAATGCCGACCCCTCGAAATCCCTCGACGGTGCGCGCGTCATGGTCGGCATGCCCGACGAAGAGGAGACCATCCGCCGCAAGCATGCGCTCCACCCGGCGGATGGTGGCGGCACGCGCCTCCGGCGTCAGGTAGATGAAGAAGTTCCGGCAGAAGACCACGTCGTAGGGACGCGGATCCGCGGGCGTCCACGAGAGCACGTCCGCATGGACGAATCGGATCGGGTCCAGGAGGCTCGCCGACGCGACCACGCCGCCGGGAACCTCGCGGAACATCGACCTCGCCCAGGCGGGCATCGGCTCGCGCACCGGCAGCGGGCGAGTCGCGGACCCGCGGGCGACCGCGATCGCCGCCGAGCTCACGTCCACCGCGTCGATCTCGATCCGCTCGGCAGGCCAGCCCGCATGCAGGGCGGTCGCCGCCATCGACAGCGGCTCCTGCCCGGTCGCGCAGGGCGCCGACAGCATCCGAAGCCTCGCGTCCGCCGGTCGCGACGCGAGCCGCCGCCCAAGCCACGCCACGAGGAACTCGAAGGACGCGGGATAGCGGAAGAACCAGGTCTCCGGCACCGCCACCGAGGTCATCAGCGCCTCGAGCTCGGCGGGATCGACCTCGAGCCGCGCTCGATACGCCGCCGGGTCGTGGATCCCGAGCGCCTTCATCCGCCGCCTGACGAGCGTCGCGCCGGCTTCTCCCTCGAGGAGCCGCGCCTGCAGCGGGGTCCGTCGGCGGAACAGGTCGAGGAGCAGCGGATCGGTCATGACGACGCCTCGACCGAGCCGCGGTCACGTTCCGCGGCGGCGCCGAAGAGGAGCTCGGCGGCGCCTCCCTCGAGCAGGCGCTCCACCACGAACCGCTGCACGGTGCCGCCGCCGTGGCGGACGACCGCGCCGAGCTGCGGCGCTTCGGCGGTCCGGAATCCGGCGTGGCTTCCCTCGTGACCGAAGTCGATCGACTCGATGCCGCGGACCCGCTCGACCTGCAGCGCCACGAGGTGCTCGCCGCCGCGCGACGTCACCCGCACCACGACGAGCCGCGTCGCGAGCCGAGCCTCGGCGGGGCGACCGCCCGCGAGCATGGACGCATCGAGCACCGGGATCAGCCGGCCGTGGTAGTCGGCGAGGCCGAGCACCCAGGCGGGAAGCGCGGGCACGGACCGCATCGACACGGCGGGCACGACCTCCACCACCTCCGCGGCGTCGATCGCAAAGAGTCCGCCGGCGACTTCCCAGACCACGGAGAGCATGGCGTGAGACTATCTCCTCTTCCCCGAGGATTCCGCGTCTCGTTCCTCCCCCTCGAGCCGGAACCGCTCGACGCCGTCGCGGAGGGTGCGGAGCGCCGACTGCAGCTCCGTCGCCGCGCGGCTGAACTCCTCCGCCGACTCCGACGCCGAGTTCGCCCCCACCGACAGCGACGTGATCGACTGCAGGATCTCCCCCGCCCCCTGCGCCTGACCCTCCATCGACTCCCGCACCTGACGAACCTCCCCCGTCCCCTGGTTCACCCGCTCGATGATCCGTCCCATCTGGCTCGCCAGACGCGACGCCTCCTCCACCCCGCTCCTCACCCGCGCCTCGAACCGATCCATCTCCGACACCCCCGCCTGCACCGCCTCCTGCATCTGACGCACCATCCGCTCGATGTCCAGCGTCGCCTCCGCCGTCTGGTCCGCCAGCCGACGGATCTCCCGCGCCACCACCATGAACCCCACCCCGAACTGACCCGCCTTCTCCGCCTCCAGCGCCGCGTTCACCGACAGCAGGTTCGTCTGGTCCGCCACCTTCGTGATCGTCGTCACCACCGTCGTGATCCCCGACGCCTTCTCGTCGATCGCTCCCAGCCTCGCCCCCACCGACCCCGTCCCCTCCTCCAGCCTCCGCATCGACGACTCCATCCGCTCGAGGTCCCGCCGACCCTCCCCCGCCAGACCCGCCGTGTCCGTCGCCGCCGCGTCCACCCGCTCCATCGCGCTCTTCAGACCCTCCGCCGTCGCCGCGATCTCCCGGCTCGACGCCGCGATCTCCGTCACCGACGCCCCGAACCCCGACGACGCCTCCGCCTGACGACGGCTTCCCGCCGACACCTCCTCCGCCGTCGACTCGAGCCGAAGCGACGACTCCCGCACCCGACCGACCAGGTCCCGAAGACCCTCCGACATCCGCGCGATCCCACGCATCAGGTCGCCCGTCTCGTCCTCCGACGCCCGCGACAGGTCGAGCCGCGTCGACAGGTCGCCCTCCGCCACCTGCTCGACCGCCCGCAGCGACGACCCGATCCGACGGCTCAGCGACCGTGCCATCCGCACGAGCAGCCCCACCACCACCGCGAGACCCACCGCCCCCACCGCGGCGTTCGTCCCGACCGCCGAGAGCACCGGCGCAAGGAGCGCCGAGCGCGGCGTCCGCGCGACGAGCAGCCAGCCCCCCGTCGGCACCCGCGTCACCGCGTAGAAGCAGGTCTCGCCGAGCACCGGATCCATCGCCTCGGTCACGAAGGTGCCCCGCGGGTCCCGCTCGAGCTCCGCGAAGAGCGCCGCGTAGGGCGTGTCCGCGAGCCTCCGCGTCTGCAGCCTCTCCGCCGACCGCCGCGACGCCGGGATCGCGTCGTCCGTCGTCGCCGCCACGAACAGACCACGCGTCGCGAGGAACGCGTCCCCCTCGATCCGCTCGACCGCCGACGAGAGCGCCGCCTCGACCTCGTCGAGG
>VGXO01000071.1 GCA_016873275.1 Phycisphaerae bacterium | reverse complement strand
GCCCGGCGGCACCGCGAGCACCGAGCAGGGACACTCGCGGACCACGCGCTCCGCGGTGCTGCCGAGGAAGAGGTCGCGCAGGTTGGTGCGACCCCGCGTGCCGAGCACCACGAGGTCCGCGGCGGAGGACCCGGCGAACTCGACGATGCCGGCGCCGTGGCTTCGGTGCTCGAGCACGTGGAAGGTCGGCTTGATCCAGCGAACCTCGGCGTCGCGCGGTCGGCAGAAGCCCTCGAGCCGCCGCTGGAGCCCGTCGAGGAACTGCTTGCGGTAGTCCGGCGTCGCCTGCGGCGTCGCGGCGCGGTAGTGGAGCCGGCTCCACGGCGCCTGGTAGACGTGAAGGACGTGGACCTCCGCGTCGTCCTGCGCGGCGACCCGCATGCCGGCGAGGATCGCCTCCTCGGAGGTCGGAGAGAAGTCGACCGCGATCGCCACGCGGCGGAAGCGGCCCGCATGGTTCGGCCGCACCAGCATCGTGCGGCAGGGCGACCGCCGCACGGCGTGCGCCGCGACGGCGCCGGCGGTGGTGCCGGAGCTCGTCCCGTAGACGCCGAGGACGAGGAGGTCGGCGCGATGCTCGCGCGCCGCGGAGACGAGACCCTCCGCCGGATGATCGATCCGCACGTCGAGGGGGATCGTCGCCCCGGGCGCCGCCGACGCCGCGAACTCCTTCCACGCCGCGCGGGCATCCTCGATCACGTGCTCGCGGATGCGCGGATCCGAGACGCCCACCGCCTCCTCGAGGTCGGCGAGGACGAGCCCCTCGATGACGTGCACCGCCCGCAGCGACGCCTGGTTCCACGAGGAGATGCGCACCGCCTCGGCGAGCGCCGCCTTGCTGCACGAGGTGAAGTCGACGCCGACCACCACCGACCTGAGCGTGTCCATTCGACGGCTCCGGATGAGTCCTCCCGGTCCCCGCGGACCGGAAGGGGCGATCCTAACTCCAGACCACGCGGCGTCTCCCTCGAGGCGCCGGATCGGCGCGGGGTTTAGGGGTTCACCCTGCCCGGCGGCTCGCCTTCTTCATGCGCGAGTAGCGCCAGTTGAGGAGCAGCACGAGACCCACGATCACCGCGATGCCCCCGATCTTGAGCCAGGGGTCGTCGGGATCGAGGTAGCGGTTGAGGACCCCCGCGCCGAGGTACATCACGCCGCAGCCGAGGAGGCTTCCGAGGAAGATCGCGACGAAGGTGCCGCCCCGCGAGAGCCCGAGCAGGCGCCCGAAGATCGCCCCGCCGACGCTTCCGGTCGCGGCGAGCGGCACCGCGACGAAGGCGATGAGCCCGACGAAGGTCGCGCGGCGGATCCACGGCTGCTTCTCGAGGATGAAGCGACCGTCCTCGACGAGCCCGAGCATGCGCGGTCCGAGGAAGGGGATGCGGAACAGGAACCCGAGGTGGTAGATCAGCACGCACGCGGTCGCGAGGTCCATCCACATCACCATCGTGAAGAGCTCGCCGCGGGTGAGGAACGCGGCCGCCTCCGCCATGCCGTCGTCCGCCGCGACCTTCTCGCCGCCGCCGAGGATCACGAAGCGACCGAAGAGGAAGAAGGTGGCGACCGCCGTCGCGACGAGCTTCTTGAGGAAGGCAAGGTCGTGGGTGACGAGGATCAGCAGGAGGAGCAGAGCCGTCGCCGCGAAGGGACCCACGAGGGTGAGCCACCACGTCAGCGGATGCTCGCGGCGGAACTGGTCGCCGGCGCGACCCTCCTCGTCGAGGAGGCGCCGCGTGGTCGCCTCGAGGGATGGCTCGGGACCTGGATCGGGTCGGGAATCAGGACCGGTCATGCGGGGCACGCTTCGGCGAGGGCGCGAGGTCGGACGCAGTCGTGCCCGAGGAGGGACTCAGCCGCCCCGCGCCCACGCGAGCGTGCGGCGCAGACCCTCCTCGAAGCCGACCTCGCCACGGTAGCCGAGTCCCTCGCGGGCGCGCGAGACGTCCGCCTGCGAGTGCGGCACGTCGCCCGCCCGGGAGGGACGGAACTCCGGGGCGAGGTCCCGACCCACCAGCCGGGAGAGCACCGCAAGCAGGTCGAGCAGGCTCCTCCGACCGCCGAGACCGACGTTGAAGACCTCGCCGCGCAGCCGCCGCGCCGGATCCGCCGCGCGGCGGAGCGCCTCCACGACGTTCGCGACCGGGACGAAGTCTCGGGTCTGGCTTCCGTCGCCGAAGACGATCGGGCGCCTGCCCGCCGCCGCCGCGTCCATGAAGGCGCTGATCACCGCCGCGTACGCCGACTTCGGGTCCTGCCGCGGACCGAAGACGTTGAAGAAGCGGAGGCTCGCGGCGTGCAGGTCCTTGACCCGCGCGAGCGCCTCGAGCAGGTGCTCCCCCGCCGCCTTGTGCGCCGCGTAGGGCGATGCGCAGCGGATCGGATCCTGCTCGCGGCTCGGAAGCGAGGGCGCGGGTCCGTAGACCGCCGCCGAGGACGCGAACACGATGCTCCTCGCGCCCGCCTCCGCGGCGAGCCGGAAGACCCCATCGCTGCCCGCGACGTTGATCGCGAACGCCCGGACCGGATCCTCCACCGTCCGCGGCACCGAGACCTCCGCGGCGAGGTGGAAGACCGCCTCGCAGCCCATGACCGCCCGACGGACCTGCGGCTCGTCCACCACCGACGCCTCGACGAGCTCCGCGCCGGCGGGCACGTTCGTGCGGTGCCCGGAGGAGAGGTCGTCGAGGATCCGCACCCGGACCCCGTCCTCGAGGAGGGTTGATGCGAGGTGCGATCCGATGAATCCGGCGCCGCCGGTGATGAGGGCGCGTTCGGGTCGATAGAAGGGGTCGGTCATCGCGGCGGTGCCCCGAGCCAGGCAGGACGAGGGTTTGATCGGCTCCAAGGCACCTCCACGCCCGCACTTCCCGTGTCGAACCTCCGCGTCCAACTCGTGCAGCGCACCCTTCGACCCTACCGGCGTCCGCTCCTCGCGGCGCTTGGAAGGTCGCCGGGGATCGACCTCTGCGCCTGGGCGGACCTCTCGGGGGACCGCCCCGGCGCCGCGACGCCGCCCCCGCCCTACGCGACGCGCCATGCGCCGACCCGGGCGATCGGTCCGTTCCTCTGGCAGTCGGGATCGATCCGGGCGGTGCGCACGCCCGGGACCGACGTGGCGATCCTTGGCTGGAACACCCGCTCGCTCGACCTTCCCCTCGCCCTCGGCGCGGCGCGCCGCCGCGGCGTCGGGACGATCCTCTGGGGTCACGGCTTCGGGAAGACGAATCCACGCCTCGGCGACCGGCAGCGCCTGCGGGTCGCGCTGCGGGCGGATGC
Source organism: Phycisphaerae bacterium (assembly GCA_016873275.1). Lineage (GTDB taxonomy): Bacteria > Planctomycetota > Phycisphaerae > Phycisphaerales > SM1A02 > VGXO01. The sequence goes on along the minus strand of VGXO01000071.1, from coordinate 8,627 downwards.
GCTCCTCCTCTACGGCCCGACCACCCGAGAGCGCATGATCGACCTCGGGGTGCCGCGGGAGCGGGTCTTCATGGCGCCCAACGCGATCGACCAGACCGCGATCGCCTCGGCCCGCCTCGACTGGCCTTCCCGCGAGCGGCTCGGCGCGATCGAGGAGTTCCGCCGCCGGGAACGCCTCGCCGGCCCGCTGATCCTCTTCCTCTCGCGGCTCGAGTCGGACAAGGATCCGATCCTCCTCGTCGAGGCGTTCGCGAAGATCCGCCGCAGGCGACCGGACGCGGTCCTCGCCTTCATCGGCGACGGCTCGGCGCGGCGGGAGGTCGAGGCGGCGGTCGACCGACTCGGCGTGCGCGAGGGCGTCCGCCTCGTGGGCGAGACCTTCGACGAGCAGTCGATCGCGCCGTGGGCGACGTCGGCGTCCTGCCTCGTCCATCCCGGCGGGATCGGGCTCAGCCTCATGCACGCCTTCGGATACGGGCTGCCGGTGGTCACCACCGACCGCCTCGGCCGGCATGGTCCGGAGGTCGAGATCCTCGAGGACCGCCGCAATGGTCTCCTCTTCCGCGACGGCGATGCCGACGACCTCGCCTCGAAGGTGCTCGGGCTCCTCGAGGACGACGCGGCGCGCCGGGCGATGTCCGACGCAGCGCTCGCGACCGTCTCCGGACCGCGGGGTCGGAACATCGAGGGCATGCTCGCGGGCTTCCTCGAGGCGATCGACTTCGCGGCGGCGGCGCATGGTCGAGCCAGGACCGATCCGCCGGACCGCGGCGGATGGCGATGATGGCGGCGCCCGCGGCGATCCGATCAACTCACGCGACCCGTCCTCCCCGATGACCCTCGCCGTTCATCTCGTCCAGCCGATCGTGCCGGCGTACCGCGTGCCCGTCTTCCGCGCGCTCGCGGCGTCGAAGGGAGTCGACCTCACGGTGTGGGCGGACGTGCGGACGACGACCGGATCGCTGAAGGGAATCGCCGCCGACTCCGGATTCCGCATCCGACCGGCGCCGCTCCGATGGCTGGGTCCCTTCTGCTGGCAGGGTCGGTCGATCGACGCCGCCCGCGAGGCGGACGTCCTGATCCTCGGATGGAGCGCCCGCTCGCTCGACCTGCCGCTTGCGCTTCGACGGGCGCGGCGGCGCGGCGCCGGCACGGTCCTCTAGGGGCATGGCTTCGGCACCAGCCGTCCGCTGATCGGCGACTGGCGCCGTCGCCGGGCGATGCGGTCGGCGGACGCATTCCTTCTCTATGGACCGGTCGGTCGGGACCGCCTCGCCGCCGCGGGATTCCCCTCGGAGCGGCTCTTCACCGCCCCCAACGCCGTGGACCAGACCGCGATCGCCGCCGCCGCGGCGCCGTGGCGGCGCGATCGAGCGCGTCTGGAGGCGTTCCGCCGGGAGAGGTCGCTCGGCGACGACCCGATCCTCCTCTACCTCGCGAGGCTCGAGGAGGAGAAGCGCCCGGACCTCGCGATCGAGGCGCTCGCGATCATCCGGCGGACCCGCCCGGCGCGGCTCGCCTTCATCGGCGACGGCGCGATGCGACCGGCGCTCGAGGCGCTCGCCCGCGAACGAGGCGTGGCGGACGCGGTGATCTTCCTCGGGGCGATCTACGACGAGCCGTCGATCGCGCCGTGGGCGACGACCGCCGCCTGCCTCGTCCACCCGGGGGCGATCGGGCTCAGCATCTTTCACGCCTTCGGATACGGGCTGCCGGTGATCACCTCCGACCGCCGGGAGATCCAGATGCCGGAGTTCGAGACGCACCGCGACGGGGAGAACGGGCTCCTCGCCCGCCATGGCGACGCGGCGGACCTCGCGGCGCGGATCGAGTCGCTCCTCGCGGACGAGCCGCGGCGGCGGCGATGTCCGACGCGGCGCTCGCGACGGTCTCGGGACCGCGGGGTCGGAACATCGAGGGCATGGTCGCGGGCTTCCTCGAGGCGATCGACCTCGCGGCGCAACGACACGGCAAGTCGAGGGACTGAGGGAGGGGCGACCCGAGGATCGGGCGAGACCCCTCCCCGCCGCCGACCGAACGCGCCGCTTCTGCGGACTCCGACGCGGAACGGGCGATAACCACCCGGCGATGACCGCCGACGCCACCATCCGCCCCTCCGAAGGAGTGCTCGGTCGCACCCTGCGCCTCGGGCTCATCCCGATGGCGGTGCTGATCGCGGCGATGGTCGCGGCGGGCACGGTCACCCGCTACCTCGCCCTGAAGCACGCCGCCGAGAACGACCTCCGCCGACTCGCCGCGGTGGCGGCGCTCGAGCTCGACCGCGAGGGCGACGACGCGGTGGAGCTCGCCAAGGCGCTCGCGCAGATGCAGGCGGGAGGACTCTTCGGGATGCGGCGGCTCACGCTCGACGTGCTGCGGCACGCCGTCGTCGAGACGCCCTCGATCCTCGGCGCCTACGTCTGCTACGAGCCGGATGCCGACGGCAAGGACGACGAGAGCCTCAAGGCAGGTCTCCCCGAGGGCTCGATCGACGGGCAGGGTCGGTTCCTTCCCTACTGGTTCCGCGATCCGGCGAAGGGCGGCGGGCTTGGGCTCAAGATCAACAAGGACATGGAGACGAGCCTCTACTACGACGGCGTGCGCCGCGCGTTCCGCGCGACCGGTCGTCCGGAGCCGCTCGTCGGCGAGCCCTACCTCTACGACGGCGACTTCCTCGTCGAGCAGACCTACCCGATCGTGATCGACGGCAGGTTCCTGGGGATCGCCGGGATCGACCGGAGCGTGCAGGACCTCCGCTCGAACCTGCTCCGCCTCGCGGAGGCATCCGAGGCGGAGGTCTACCTCGTCTCCGGTCGCGGGAGCTTCGTGGCGACGAGCCGAGATGGCGACGAGGTCGGCACGGAGGGCTCGCTGCCGATGCAGAAGGTGGCGGAGTCCGCCTTCGGCGAGGTGCTCCTGCCGATGCTCGATCCGACGAACGAGCCGCGGCTCGCGGTCGGAGCCGACCCGACGACCGGCGTCTCGAGCTACTGGGCGTGGTCCACGATCCCGACCGGCGCGTGGACCGTCGTCCTCTCGCGACCGGTCTCCGAGGTCACGGGTCCGCTCATCCAGCAGACCGCCTGGCTCGCCGGAGGCGCCGCGGCGGCGATCGCCGCGATCCTCATCCTCGTGGTCACGATCCTCCGCGGCTTCTCCGCGCGGATCCGCTCGGCGGTGGGCGCCGCGGCGCGGGTCGCCGAGGGCGACCTCTCCGCCGAGGTGCCCTCCTGCCCGCGGCACGACGAGGCGGGCGTGCTGCTGCGGACCCTCGCCGCGATGCGGGCGGGACTCATCCGCCTCGTCGGGCAGGTGAAGCACGCCGCGATCAGCCTGCACGCCGCGACCACCGAGATCTCCGCCGCCGGACGGCAGCAGGAGGACTCCGCGGACGAGTTCGAGAGCTCCTCCTCGGAGATCGCCGCGGCGGTCCACCAGATCAACCGCACGGCGGACGGGCTCGTCTCGACGATGAGCGAGGTCCGCGCGATGACCGACGACGCCGCGTCGCTCGCCGCGGGCGGCCGCACCAGCCTCGACGGCATGCGGACCTCGATGCGCTCGCTCGAGGAGGCGACCGCCTCGATCGCCGCGAAGCTCGCGGCGATCAACGAGAAGGCGGGCGGCATCACCGCGATCGTGACCACCATCACGAAGGTCGCCGACCAGACCAACCTGCTCTCGGTGAACGCCGCGATCGAGGCGGAGAAGGCGGGCGAGTACGGGCGAGGCTTCCTCGTCGTCGCCCGCGAGATCCGCCGCCTCGCCGACCAGGCGGCGCGGGCGACGCTCGACATCGAGAAGATGGTCGCCCAGATGCAGTCCGCCGTCTCCGCCGGCGTCATGGAGATGGACCGCTTCGCCGAGCAGGTCCGCGGCGGCGTCGGCGAGGTCGACTCGATCGGCGGGCAGATGGGCTCGATCATCGAGCACGTCTCGGCGACCGCGGAGCGGTTCGTCGCCCTCGACGAGGGCGTGCGCCAGCAGTCCTCGGGAGCGCGGCAGATCGACGAGGCGATGGGGCGCCTGCGGGACCGGGCGAGGAACTCCTCCGAGAGCGTGCGGGAGTTCGCCTCCGCCGCGGAGAACCTGCAGAAGGCGCTCGGAAGCCTCCGCGCGGTGATCGACGCGTTCCGCATGCCGGGCTGACGAGGGCGCCGCGACCCCGCCTTCCGGTTCGACCCTCCTCCTCGTCCCCGCGACCTCGCGCGAAGTCCGCGGCGTCCGCTCGCCCCGCGCCGGATCGGGACTAGTCTGCGTAGGTGCAGCCACCCCCGGAGAAGCCCGATGCAGCTTGCCCGTCCCGCGCTCCTCGTCGCCCTCTCGCTCGCCGCCGCCGCCGCGACCGTCGCCGGAGGCGTGCGCCAGGCCCAGTCGCCTGAAGGCATCGACGAGCCCGCCCGCCAGCCCCGCCGCTTCGCCCTCGCCGAGCGGCTTCCCTTCGCGATGTGCTTCATGCCCGGCACTCCGGAGGAGGAGATGCTCGCGGTGCACGAGGCGACCCTCAAGCACTGGCTCTCGCTTCAGGAGGACGGCGGCGTCGCCTTCAACCTGACCACGCAGTGGAGCTTCGCGAGCGGGCCCAACAGCCCGATCACGCTGCGGTGGAGCATCGCGCCGGACGGTCTCTTCATCCCCGACAACGCCGGCGTGGGCAGCGGCGCGAACTCGATCAACGCGAAGCTCGCGAGCACCTTCGGCTCGGTCGAGGCGGGCAAGCAGGTGATCCGCGAGGGCTTCGCGCAGTGGGCGGCGATCTCCGGCGTCACCTACGTCGAGGTCGCCGACGACGGCGCCGCCTGGGGCTCGCCGGGCTCCGCCACCCGCGGCGACGTTCGGATCGGCTCGCACGGCTTCAACAACGCGAACGTGCTGGGCTACAACCAGTTCCCGCAGGACGGGGACATGGTGCTCAACGCCGCGATCTCTTGGGGCACGCCCGCGGACGACTTCCTCTTCTTCCGCAACGTGTTCCTCCACGAGCACGGGCACGGGCTCGGCATCCTCCACGTCTGCCCCGCCAACAACACCAAGCTGATGGAGCCGTTCCTCTCGACGGCGTTCTTCGGTCCGCAGCACGACGACATCCGCGCGGTGCAGCGGCACTACGGGGACCGATGGGAGCCGAACCAGTCGCCCGCCGGCGCCGAGTGGATCGCCGGACCCGGCGAGGCGATCGAGCTCACCCCCGCCTCCATCGCCGACTCGACCGACGACGACTGGTACCGGATCGACGCGGCGGCGGGCAGCACGCTCGACGTCGTCGCGGTCCCCGTCGGCTTCACCTACAACAGCGGCAGCCAGATCTTCATCTTCTGCCCGGCGGGAAGCACGGTGAACTCGCTCACCGTGCACAACCTGCGGCTGCGGGTCTACGCCGCGGACGGCACCACGCTCCTCGCCGACGCCAACGCGAACCCCGCCGGCCAGCCCGAGTCCGTCCTCGGGCTCAAGCTCGCGGCGGGCTCCTTCCTGATCCGGGTGACCGGGGGCGCGGCGGCGAACATCCAGCTCTACGACCTCGAGGTCGCGGTCTCGAAGGGCTCCGGGTCGCCCGCCGACCTCAACCTCGACGGGCTCGTGAACGGCGCCGACCTCTCGATCCTGCTCGGGAACTGGGGCGGACCGGGACTCGGCGACCTGAACGACGACGGGACCATCGACGGGGCGGACCTCTCGATCCTGCTCGGCGACTGGACCGGCTGACCGGCGCGGGAAATCCGCGTCCGCCTCGACCGCCGGCGGTGGACGCCCCGGGGAACTGCTGTATCGTCGGATCGGGCGACGTGCGAAGGACGCCGTCCGCCCGCCTCGACGACACGCCTCGGAGATCGACCCATGACCCGGACCGGATCGCTCCTCGTCTGCGCCGCGATCGTCGGCGCGACCTCCTCCCTCGCCGCTGCCGGCGGCACCCCCGCCTGCGACGGCGCCTCCGGCGGATGCCGCGAGGTCCATCCGACCCCTGGCTGCAACATCCCCACCTGCTGCGAGTCGGTCTGCGCGTTCGAGGCGTTCTGCTGCGACGTCTCGTGGGACCAGATCTGCGTCGACTTCGCGAAGACGCTCTTCGAGTGCGAGCCGCCGAGCACGGCGCTCTGGGACAACGGTCCGATCGTGACGAACCCCGGTGCCGGCGCGAACGGCGCCGACGCGAGCGCGATCTCGCCGGGCGGCACGCTCTTCGGCGGCAACTTCAACCGACCGAGCTTCCGCCGCGCCGACGACTTCGTGGTGCCCGCGGGCGGCTGGCAGATCACCGGCTTCGAGTTCGACGGCTACCAGACCGGCTCCTCGACCGAGTCGACCTTCACCGCGCTCTCGGTGGCGATCTGGAGCGGCATCCCGGGCGAGGGCGGCACGGTGATCTGGGGCGACATGAACACGAACGTGCTCTCGGGAAGCACCTTCGCGAACATCTACCGCGTGACCGCCACGACGCTGACGAACACGCAGCGACCGGTCATGCGCCTCGGCGTCAGCGGGCTCAACATCAAGCTCGCTCCCGGCACCTACTGGATCGAGTTCGCGGCGACCGGCTCGCTCGCCTCCGGTCCGTGGGTCCCGCCGGTCTCGAGCCCGACGTCGTGGCCGATCGGCAACAGCCGCCTCTTCACCGTCGCGACCAGCGTCTGGTCCGTCCCCGTCGATGGTCCCGCCGCGGGTCCGACGCAGCCGTACGACCTGCCCTTCCGCATCTTCGGCAGCGGCTCCTCCTCGCCCTGCGTGACCTCGACCGAGTCCTGCACCGTCGCGCACGCAAGTCCTGGCTGCAGCAACTCCGCCTGCTGCAGCACCGTCTGCGCCACCTTCCCCGAGTGCTGCTCGATCTCCTGGGACTCGGGCTGCGTGACCGCGGCGAGCGAGCTCTGCGGGCTCTACGTCTGCCCGAGCGGCAGCTTCCCCGCCAACAACTGCCCGACGGGGGCGATCCTCGTCGTGAGCGGGCAGTCGATCCCCTTCGACTCGACCACCGCGACGACCGTCGGACCGCTCCAGCCGCAGTGCGGCTCGACGGGCGGCGACTCGCAGATCTGGAAGGACCTCTGGTACCGCTTCGACGCGACCGCCATCGGTCGCCTGACCGCGAGCACCTGCGACTCCGCGACGTTCGACACCAAGATCGCCGCCTACGACATCGGAAGCGGCACCTATGACCCGACGACGCTCTCGAGCCGCTTCATCGCCTGCAACGAGGATGGCGCCGACTGCGTGAAGGGAACCTCCAAGCTCTCCTTCATCACCTCGGCGAACACCTCCTACCTCGTCCGCCTCGGCGGCTTCGACGGCGAGTCGGGGACCGGCACGATCTCCTTCGCCTTCGAGCCGGCGATCGCGCCGCAGACCTGCGCGACCCCCGGCGCAAACCCGATCGCGACGAGCCCCGACTCGAGCGTCGCCACCGGCGGCATCGCGTGCGCGGCGGGCGGAGTGACGCGGGCGAACTCCTACGCGAAGGTGTTCAACGCGTCGCAGCTTGGCGCGGCGTACTCCTTCAACTGCGTGAAGTTCGGCTTCGACAACTCGGGTCCCTACCTCGAGGGGCTCGTCAGGGTCTCGATCGATCCGACCGGCGGCACGCCCTCGGTCGCCGAGCTCCAGACCGTCGCCGAGTTCCCCGTCGGTCTCTACAACGGGAACGACCAGTTCCTCTCGGTGACCCGCGCCGAGCCGATCTGCGTCGAGCTCGTCCCGCCGCAGACCCTCGTCGTCAGCATCGACATCCCGGCACAGACGGCGGGCTTCGCGACCTTCGCGGGCGGCACCACCTCGACCAGTCCGACCTACTACCGCTCGGAGGCGTGCGGGCAGCCGGACTTCGTCGATCTCGCCACCGTCGGTGCCGGCTTCCCCAACAACCACTGGTACGTCCAGTTGTCCGGCGACATCGGCTGCACCGACCCGATCCTTGGCGACCTCAACCTCGACGGCGTCGTCAACGGCGCCGACCTCTCGATCCTGCTCGCCGCATGGGGGACCGCCGACCCGGTGGCTGACCTCAACGACGATGGCATCGTGAACGGCACCGACCTCGCGATCCTGCTCGGCGCCTGGACTGGCTAATCTGGCTGATCTGGCTAATCTGGCTGATCTGGCTGATCTGGCTGATCTGGCTGATCTGGCTGATCGCCACGCCGAGTACGACCTGAATCGCTCGACCCCCGATCCCCTCCGGATCGGGGGTCGTTGCTTGAGGCGTCATGCTTCGTGGTCCGTCGCCGCGCCAAAGTCCCGTAACCGCAGCAACTTCCACGAGCCGCCTCATGAACGCGATGCCCGCCGGCACCCCATCGGCTTCCACATCACCAACGAAGGCAAGGGTTTGGACTGGCACCGACCCGAACTGCCCTTATCTTCCAACACGGTGGACTGTTCCCCATCTTCATCGAGCGCTCGATGAATTTTGGGAGTCAGTCCGCCCGCCGGCGGTTCGCCGCCGGTCCCCGCGGCTGGTCGATGCCATCCGCGTTCGCACCCGCCCGTGACGCGAAGGACGCGCATGGGGAGATCGTCGCCAAGGAGAAGAGACATGCTTCGGAAGAGTGTGATGGCACTCGCGACCTGCGCCGCCACGGCGCTCGCGGGCAACGCATCGGCGGACTTCACCGTCAACCTCGGATCCGGCA
>VGXO01000070.1 GCA_016873275.1 Phycisphaerae bacterium | reverse complement strand
TACCGGATGAACCGCACCCGCCCGAAGTCGGGGATCACCGCCGGACCGCCCGGCTTGAAGGGAAGCGGCGCCGGGAAGTAGACGCACCACGCCTTGCCGAGCATCAGCGGGCGGGGCACCACGAAGGGCGCGTCCTCGCCGGTTCGGATCGCCGCGAGCGGATGCGGGAAGCCCCACACCCGCGAGTCGCGGCTCGCCGCGGAGTTGTCGCCGAGCATCAGGAACTGGTCCGGTCCGAGCACCGCGGGCGCCCGGGGATCGCAGCCGAAGCCGAGGTCGGGAAGCTCCCGACCATCGGGACCACGATCGAGCCCCTGCATCCGCATCGGGCGGTAGTAGAGGTCGCGGTCGACCCGCACCCTTCGCATGGCGAGCGGGCTCCCGGCGAAGCGCCACTCGAGCCGCGGCGGCGCGGGGATCGCCGTCACCGGGTCGCGCTCGTACTGCTCGAGCGTGCGGGCGAAGAGCGCCGCGTCGAGCCGCTCGATCGGACCCCACGCGTACTCGAGCCTCGCGACCTCCTCGCCGTCGATCCAGATCGACATCGCCTGGTCGACGTGCCAGAACTCGAGGTCGAAGGCGCCGGAGTCCGGAAGCTCGACCTCGAACTCCTTCGTCAAGAGCGGCGGCGACGCCGGATCCTCCTCGACGTGGCGGATCGAAAGCCGCGCCTTGCCCTCTCCGAGCTCGAAGAGGAAGAGGTGGCTCCGCGCCCCGAGACCGAGCGAGGTGACGAGGTCCCTCGGCGCATCCGCCTCGACCGCGGCGGCGACCCGCAGGTCGCTCACCGGATAGAACGGCTGCACCGGGCGGAACATGTTGTAGGCGACGCGGTCGTCGATCGGGAGCGCGTCCCAGTCCCACTCGAGGACCGACGGATCGACCTTCCCGCGGCGCCAGACGCGGTCGCCGCCGAGGTCCCATCCCGCGCCGCGCCACGGCGGTCCCTCGTAGGGTCGACGCCACTCCTGCGCGAGCCGCATGGGGTTCACCGGGATGAAGTCCGAGTCGTGCACCGGCTGCCAGACCGACCGCTGGATGTACTCGGGCTTCCGCTGCACTTCGAGGTCCTCGACCGCGGTGCCCGGCGGTCCGGCGAAGACGTCGCCGTCGGCAAGGAGAAGCTCCTCCTCCGGAAGCCCGACGAGACGCTTGATGTAGTTCTGCGTGTCGCCCACCGGATCGGTCGGGTTCTTGAAGACGACCACGTCCCAGCGGCCCGGCTCGGAGAAGGGATAGAGGAACTTGAGCACGAGCACGCGGTCGCCCATCCGCGCCTGCGGCGCGAGCGCCGCGGTCGCCTCGGAGGCGACGGGACCGGAGAAGCCGAGCATCGGGTCGTAGATCCGCCAGAGCCGCGCGGGCGCCACCCCCGCCGCCACCGCCCGCGCCGACTCGACGACCGGACCGGCGTCGATCGGGAACTCGTAGCCGGTCTCCGGCGAGCGGAAGCGCAGGTGCGCTCCCATCAGGGTTGGCGCCATCGAGCCGGTCGGGATCACGAAGCCCTCGACGAAGAAGCCGCGGAAGGTCATCGCGATCACGAACGCGACGAGGAGCGACTGCAGGGTCTCGGTGATCGAGGTCCCGCCCGAGGATTGGTCCGCGACGTTCGACATGCGGCGGGGATCGTATCGGTCGCCGCGGTCCGCGGCGGTCAGCCGGCGTAGTACTTGCCGAGGAGCGCGACCACCTTGGGCTGGTCGGGGTTGATCCGCAGCGACGCCCGGAACGCGTCCCGCGCCTCGATCATGGCGTCGCGGTCGCGCCGCTCGCTCGAGAGCCAGGCGTTCAGGCTGTTCACGCCGATCCCGTTCCAGCTGGGCCAGTGCGCGGGGTCGATGCGGACCGCCTCGCGGTACGCCTGCTTGCTCCGCTCGTAGTCGCCGAGGCGGAAGTAGGCGAAGCCCATCCGCTCGTAGGCGTTCGCGTTCGCCTCGAGGCTCACGAGGATCTGCGCCGCGTTGATCGCCTCCTGGAACCGCCGCTCCGCCGCGTAGGCGTTGACGAGGTTGAGCAGCAGCGGCACCGACGGCTCGGTCAGCTCGAGCGCCATCTCATACTGAAGGATCGCCTCGGCGGTCCGACCCACCCGCTCGTAGGCAGCGCCGAGGTTCACCCGGGCGCCTCCGTTGTCGGGAGCGAGCTCGACCGCCTTCTCCGCGAAGGGCACGGCGAGCGAGGGCTCGTCGAGCTGGAGATAGGCGGTGGCGAGGTTCATGTTCGCGTCGACGTGGTAGGGACGGATGGTGAGCGCCCGCTGGTACGCCCGCACCGCGTCGGCGAAGCGCTGCAGCAGCTGGAGCACCCGACCATGCCCGTACTGGGCGTCGAAGTTGCCCGGCTCGAGGCGCACGGCGCGGGCATACGCCGGCTCCGCCTGCGCGTAGTCGCCGCGGGCAAGGTGGATCTCGCCGATCCCGAGGAACGCGGTGGTCAGCGTGGGATTCTCGGCGAGGAGCGACTTGAAGAGCTCGAGCGCCTCCTGATAGTCGCCTGCCTGCGCCGCCGCCTGCGCGTCCTCGACCCGCTCCTGCTGCGACTCGGTCGCGACCGGCGCCGGACGCGCCGCCTCCACCGGGACCGGCGTCGACCTCGGCGTCGAGCGCAGGAAGCACCCCGCCATGACGGTGGTCAGCCCAAGGCCAAGGATCACTGCGGCGTGTCGTGGGATCGGCGCGGGCATCGGATGCATGGCTCGAACGGCGGCGAGAACTCCTCTTCGGTCAAGTCGACCCCGACCTTCCGCGGCGGGGTGAATCGTCCGCCGAACGGTCCTTGACCCGATCGCCGCGCGTGCGGCCGGTTATCGGAACGCGGCGGCGGACCTGCATCGCCCGAAGGCGAGCGAGGTTCACCGCATCCCACGGCACTTGATCGGCATCGGTTTCCTTGGGCGTCTCCAGAATCTTGGGAATCCGGGCAAACCTCGGGTCGCGGACGATCGCCCGGAAGCATGCCTCGCCGCACTGCCCCTCGCCGACGTGCTCGTGGCGGTCGAGGCGCGAGCCGAGGGCGCCCTTCGAGTCGTTGAGGTGGAAGGCGAGCAGTCGGTCGAGCCCGCACGCCTCGTCGAACGCCTCGAGCACCGCCCTCGCCCGGGCGGGCGTCGACATGTCCCATCCCGCGGCGACGGCATGACAGGTGTCGAGGCAGAAGCCGACCCGCTCCGGCTCGCGCACCCGCGCCCGGATCGCCGCGAGGTGCGCGAACTCCGCGCCGAGGTTGGTGCCGCTGCCGACGGTGTTCTCGAGGAGGGTGACCACCCGCAGTCCGGGCAGGTCGCGGTGGATCCCGTCGAGCGCGTCGGCGACCCGCTCGATTCCCGCGAGCTCGTCGGGACCGATCGCCGCGCCGCGGACGAGCGGTCCCCGAGGCGGCGGGGTCCCAAGGTGGGCGCCCGGATGGATCACGCAGCGGAGGATCCCGAGCGCCTCGCACCGCTCGAGCTCCGCCCGCTGCGCCTTGATCGACTTGTTCCGGTTCCCGCCCGCGGGAGCGGCGAGGTTCACGAGGTAGCTGTTGTGGCTCACCACCCGACCCGGATCGTCCAGCCATCCGTGCGCGCGGCGGGCGGCGAGGAACCGCTCGATCTCCTCCCCTTCAAGCGGCGGCGACTCCCAGCGGCGCTGGTTCCGCGTGAAGACCTGCACGCAGTCGAAGCCGAGCGATGACGCCTCGGCGACCGCCTGCTCGAGACCCCCCGCGATCGACAGGTGCGAGCCGAACATCGAGGGCGGCACGATACTCGCGCCCGCGGGACCCGATCGACGGGTCACCTTGGCGTCAGCGGTCGGCGAGGAGCGACTCCACCGCCGACCCGATCCTCGCCCGGCGCTCGGGATCGACCTCGAGCTCGTCGAGCCGGGACCGCGCCGCGCCGAGGAGCACCGCGACCGAGTCCGCGCCGCAGGGACACGACCCGGAGAGCACCCGACGCCGCGCCTCCCGGACGACCTCGAGGGCGATGACCACGTCCGAACGGAAGGTCCTCGACCTCCGCGCCTCCTGCTGCCCACCCACGCTCGTTCGCGGCGGCGATGCCGTTGCCGAAGCCGATGCCATTGTCGAAGCCGTTGCCGTTGCCGAAACCGAAGCCAGAGATCCCGCCGACCGACTCATCCGCACGACTCCTCGACTGCGTCTTCCGCCAACGCCACCCGCGTGATCGATCCCGAGGGGACGCACGCGCGTCCGCCTCTTGCGCCGCTCGATATCGGCAGTCCCGCCCTCCGCGGATCAACGCGGAAGGTGCGGCGCGGCGACCTCGCGCTGCGCGGCGGGTCCGAGCCCGGCGCCGGGGCGGTCGGCGCCGCGGGCGCGTCGCCCGCCGGCGGCGCGACGGGCGCGACCTTCGGATCGCGCGGCATCTCCGGCGGCGAGACCGGTCCCCGCGCCGGCGGCGGCTGCTCGGCGAGGAGAAGCGCCGCGAGCGCGACCAGCCGGGAGGTCCGTGCCGCGAGCGCGGGCAGGATGCGGTCGGCGTGGTCGGTGACCTGGTGATAGTCCTCGTGGTCCTCGACGGAGAAGAGGACCGCGGGGATGCCCTGGCGCAGGAAGGGTCCTTGGTCGCTTCGGTCGAGCCAGTCCGGATGCTCGTCGAAGCGGATGTCGAGCCCAATCGCCGCGTTCGCCGCCCGCAGCGCCGAGCGGATCGGCTCGCTGAACTCGCGACCGTCCACGAAGATCCGGTTCGGATCGCCGCGGGAGATCATGTCGAGGTTGAGGACCGCGTCGATCGACTCGAGCGCGACCGGCGGCTCCGCGACGAACCGCTTCGCCCCGAGGAGCCCCGCCTCCTCGCCGCTGAACGCCACGAAGAGGATCCGCCGCCCCGGTCGAGTCGGCAGCGCCGCGAGCGCCTCGGCGATGGCGATGATCCCGCAGGTGCCGGAGGCGTTGTCGTCGGCGCCGTTGAAGATGCGGTCCTCGCCGCGGCGCTTCGGCGGCAGGTGGTCGTAGTGGGCGGAGATCAGGAGGACCCGCTCGGCGTGGGGCGAGTCCGGTCGCGCGGGGAGCATGCCGATCACGTTCGGACCCGCCTCGGGATCGGCGAGCGGCTGGGTCCAGCTGCCGCCCGCCGCGCCCGGCGAGAGCCCCGCCGCCTCGAGGCGGGCGCGGATCCACTCCGCCGCCTTGAAGGCGAAGGGACTCCGGTAGAAGCGCCCGTAGTACTCGTCCGAGGCGAGGTGCGAGACCGCGGCGAGGAGCGAGGGCTCGTCGATCGACTCCGTCACCGCCGAGACGACCGTCGCGGGGAGGACGGCGCCGCCGAGCGAGACTGCCGGCGCCGCCGGAGCGGCGGTCGACGTCGGCAAGGTCGGTGCCGCGGACGGATCACCCGACGTCGCGGGCGGTCGCGGCGACGCGGGCACCTCGTCGTCCGCGCCGGTCGCGGCGGCGAGCACCATGCCCGTCGCGAGCGCGGCGAGCGCCGCACGCAGGGTCGGATCGATCGTTCTCCCGCCTCGAGCCTCGGTCATGGGCGGGGAGTGTCGCCGCGGAAGGGGCGTTCGCCAAGGGGGAGGGAGGAAGTCATTCCGACGGCTCTGAGGTGCTGGAGATCCTCTCCATGACTTGGCCGTGCGAGAACTCCTCCCCACGGCACTGCCGTGGGGTTGGTGGACTGCGAGCGCAGCGAGCAGGACGGAGGGGACCGACTCCGACGGGTTGCGAGCGCAGCGCTGCGCAATCGCTTCGCGAGGCGAGCAATCCGTTCATCGGACCTCCCCTCCGTCTCGCTGGCTTCGCCAGCGAGCCACCTCCCCGACGTCGCTTCGCTCCGTCAGGGAGGAGTTCCGGAGCACGCCTCCCCGACGTCGCGGCGCTCGGTCGAGGAGGAGTTCCGGAGTTCCGGATTTTCCAATCGCGCGATCGCACGCTCGCGACCTCGGGAACTCCTCCCCACGGCGCTGCCGTGGGGAGGTGTCGCCTCGCGCAGCGAGGCGACGGAGGGGACCAACTCCGACGGGTTGCGTGCGCGAGCGCTGCGCGAGGCGAGCAATCCGTTCATCGGACCTCCCCTCCGTCTCGCTGGCTTCGCCAGCGAGCCACCTCCCCGACGTCGCTTCGCTCCGTCAGGGAGGAGTTCCGGAACACGCCTCCCCGACCTCGCGGCGCTCGGTCGAGGAGGAGTTCCGGAGTTCCGGAACGCGGGAGCTCGACGTGGAGCGCTCCGGAACTCCTCCCCACGGCGCAGGCGTGGGGTTGGTGGACTGCGAGCGCAGCGAGCAGGACGGAAGGGACCGACTCCGACGGGTTGCTGCCGCCTCGCGTCGCGCACAACGCCGCGCAGGCTCTCGCTTGGAGATTGCAGAGATCCCAGAGGTGGACCCTCTCCGGTCCTCCCCGTTCGACCTCAGCCGAACGGCAGCCTCTCGAGGTCCACGTTCCCGCCGCAGAGGACGACCGCCGTCGATCCGAACGCGCGTCGCGCGACGAACGAGGGATCCAGCACCGCCGCGACGCCGACCGCGGCGCTCGGCTCGATGACGACCTTCATCCGCTCCCAGACGAGGCGCATCGCCGCGACGATCGCCGGCTCCTCGACGAGGAGCACCTCGTCGACGAGGTCGCGCACCACCGGGAAGGTAAGGCGACCGAGCGAGGTGCGCAGCCCGTCGGCGATCGTGTCCGTCCGCAGGACCGGGGCGATCGAGCCCGACTTCTTCGAGCGGAATGCGTCGTCGGCGAGCGCCGGCTCCGCCGCGAGGACCTTGATCGATGACTTGATCGCCTTCGCGGCGATCGCGATCCCCGAGATCATGCCGCCGCCGCCGACCGGCGCGATGATCGCCTCGACCTCGGGATGTGCCTCGAGGATCTCGAGCGCGATCGTCCCCTGACCCGCGATCACGTCGGGGTGATCGAAGGGCGGGATGAGCGTGGCGCCCGTCTCCGCGACGACCCGCGCGGCGGTCGACTCCCGCGACTCGAGCGTCGGCTCGCACTCGATGACTCGTCCGCCGTACTCCTCGACCGCGCGGCGCTTCACCGCCGGCGCGTTCGACGGCATCACGATGAAGGCGGGAATCCCGCGGATCGCCGCGGCGATCGCGAGCGCCTGCGCGTGGTTCCCCGAGGAGTGCGTCGCGACGCCGCGGGCGGCGACGTCCGCGGGGAGCAGGGCGACCGCGCTCATCGCGCCGCGGAACTTGAACGCCCCGCCCTTCTGGAAGACCTCCGCCTTGAAGAGGAGCCTCCGACCCGCCATGCGGTCGAGGGTCGTGCTCGTCAGGACCGGCGTGCGCCGCGCGAAGGGCGCGATCCGCGCCGCGGCGGCACGCACCGACTCGAGCGAGGCGGCATGACCGGTCGCCGTCACGTCACGCCGCCCGGGCGACGAGGCGCTTCACGGCGGAGGAGAAGGAGAGCAGGCTGAGACCGCCGAAGAGGAGGTCGATCCCGATCAGCACGCCAAGCGCCCAGGTCCAGGCGGTCTTCAGGTTCGCGAAGAGAAGGACGCCGACGAGGAGCGAGGTCATCCCGCTGAAGGCGAGGAGCCCCGCCGCCTCGCGGTGCTGGAAGCTCATCGCGAGCTTCGAGATCCCCTCGACCAGCATGAACGCGGTGAGCACGATCGTCAGGCTCACGAGACCGCCGATCGGGTTCCACAGGAGGTACATGCCGCCGACGAGGACGAGGATCCCGAAGGCGAGCTGCAGCAGGAACTCGCCGAAGGTCCGCCCGCTCCACGCGGTGAACGCCCGCATGAGCCCGACGAAGACGAGCACCCAGCCGAGGAACGCCTCCGCGAAGAGCTCGAAGATCATCGGCTGCACGAGCGCCGCGATGCCCGCGAGGATCATCACGACCGCGAGCACCTTGAGGGCGCCGGCGTGGCGGGCGACCTGCTGGAGGGGAGAGTTCGAGGCGGGCACGTCGTTCATCGCGAGGCTCTCGGAGGGTGACGGAGGACCGGTCGTCGTGGTCGGGCTCGGCGAGCAGGCAGGGCGCTTCCGCAGCGCGCGGATGCTACGTCGCGGGACGGTCATGGGGATGCGCGTCGCCACCATGACGAGCCCGGACGATGGTGGACCACGACGCGCCTTCTCGGACCAGAAGGGGGTCGAGTCCTCCTGCCACCGGCGGAGTCGGACGAATCCCCGATGAACCTTGATCCGTGGACCGATCTCCCTCCTCTCGACGTTGCTCCGGGGGGGTAACCGCTGGACCAACGATGCTCGCCCGCTTCTCCGAATCCTCATGCTCGAGCGCTCGAGGCCCGGTCCTCCTGACCGGCGCGCCCTACTCCGGCACCACCTGGATGGGTCATCAGCTGCGCGACGCGTGCGGTCTCTCCTACTTCCAGGAGCCGTGGAATCCCCAGTCGGGTCTGGTCGGCTACGACCGCCGGTTCCGGGCTCACCACGCCTACCTGACCGACCACAACGCCATCGAACATCTGCCTGAGCTCCGACGGCTCGCCGCGATGCGCCCGCGCATCCGCTGGCGCAACCTGCTCCTCGACCGCGCGATGCTCGCACGCGAGATCCGCGAGCACCGGCAGCGGCGTGCCGATCGCCAAGCGGGAAGACGACCGCTCTGGAAGGACCCGATCGCCCTCCTCTCGAGCGGCTGGATCGCCCGGACCTTCGACTCGCCGGTGCTGCTCATGGTCCGCAACCCGCTCTCGTTCGTGACGAGCAACCTGGGGCGCGGCGGGGCAAGTTCGCGAAGCGGATTGTCGTGGCTGCTCGACGACCAGGAGTTCATGCGCGTCTATGGCGAGGAGTTCCGCTCCGACCTCCATCGCATCGACCTCGCCTCGACCTCGCCCGTCGAGCGCTGGGCGCTGGCGTGGCGCCTGCTCATGTCCGTCGCGCTTCGCGAGCTCTCGCCGGTGCAGCCGCAGGTGGTCATCGCGAGGTACGAGGACTGCCTCGAGCGTCCCGTCGAGCTCCTCGCCCGCGTCGCGGACCTGCTCGGGCTGCCCGTCGTCGTCGACCCCGCCGCGGTCGTGTCGCTGCACCGCGACCTGCACGCGCATGGCGCCGCCAGCGGACGATTCGACCCGGTCCGCGAGTCGACTCGGTGGGACGAGCTGCTGAGCTCCCGGGAGCAGTCGCTCGTCCGCTCGATCGTCGAGCCGCTGAGCTCGATCTGGTACGGCGAGCGCGCCTCGCGCGCGATCGACGCGGCGCTCGCGTGGCCCTCCCGCGTCGCGTGAGGCGGCGACGCCGCGCCACGGCGTGGCTACGCTGACGCACCGCCTGATCGGAGCACGCATGCGCCGGACGACCGCGTGGAGATCGATCCTTCTCCTCCCGACCATCGCGGGCGCCGTGGGCACTCCCGCCCTCGCCCAGACCGCGCGCTCCTCGCCGGCGCGAGCTCAGGCGCCCGCCCCGCCGCCAGTCGATCCCGTCTCCCCCGCGCTTCGGCAGGCGCTCGGCGCCGAGTGGCTCTCGGACGACGAGCGCCGCGACCTCCGCGTGCGGCACGGTCTCTGGGAGGCGGGCGACCTCGACTCGCCTGCGCGGCGCGCCCGCGCGGCGCTCGACGACCTCCGGCTCCTCGATCCGGCGCTTGGTGATCCGGAGGCGCCACGCGACCTCCGCGCCGAGGGCATGATCGCCCGGGGCGAGCTCGAGGAGGCGCTCGCCCTGCTTCCCGAGGCGGACTCCGCCCGCTCGCTCCGCCTCCGCGCCGAGTGCCTCGAGCGGCTCGGTCGGCTGGAGATCCTGCTCGCCGAGATCGACGCGCAGGCGCCCCGCCTCGCGGCGGATCCCCTCCTCCGCGACGACCCCGACGCGGTCGCCGACCTCGCGGGGGCGATCCTCGTCCGGGCACGGGTCGCGGGACAGCCTCCCGAGGCGCACCGCGCGGTGATGGCGATGCTCGCCCGCGCCCGCGGCGAGCTCGACCGCCTGCACGTCGCCGCGCGGCTCGCCGAGAGCGAGCTCCTGCTCGAGAAGGACAATCCCGAGGAGGCGGGCGCGGCGCTCGTCGAGGCGATCTCGCTCCATCCGCGGCTCGCGCGGGCGTGGGGGCTCGCGGGTCGCGTCGCCCTCGACCGCTTCGACTTCGACTCCGCCGAGAAGGCGGCGCGGGCGCTCCGCGCGATCGATCCCGAGCATCCCCTCGCCGCGCTCCTCGACGCCCGCGCGGCGCTGCTGCGGAACGATCCCGACGCCGCGGAGGAGGAGATCGACGCCGTGCTCGCCCGGCTTCCCCGCCATCCCGAGGCGCTCGCCCTCGCCGCGGCGGTCGATGCCGCCCGCTACGACTTCGACGCGATGCGCGCCCGCCTCGCGGCGCTCGATGAGGCGATGCCGCGGCATCCCGAGCCCTGGCTCGAGGCGGGTCGGCAGCTCGCGATGGACCGCCAGTACGCCGAGGCGGCGGAGGTCCTCGCCGAGGCATCGCGCCGCCGCCCGGCGTGGCCGACTCCCCGCATCGACCTCGCGATGCTCGAGCTCCAGTCCGGTCGAGACGCGGTGGCGCTCGCCGAGCTCCGCGAGATCGCCGCGCAGGATCCCTTCAACCGCCGCGCCGCGAACTCGCTGCGGCTCCTCGAGGAGATCGCCGGCTACGAGCGGCTCCGGAGCGACCGCTTCGAGATCCGCTTCAAGGGCGGGATCGACGCGGTGGTCGCCGAGCTCATGCCGGACGCCCTCGACCGCATGCACGAGGAGGTCGCGGCGCGGTTCGACCACGAGCCGCCCGCGCCGACGGTGATCGAGGTGCTCCCCGACCATCCGACCTTCGCGGTGCGGATCACCGCGATGCCGTGGATCCACACCGTCGCCGCGTGCACCGGACCGGTGATCGCGATGGAGGTGCCGCGGCGCGGTCCGCCCAAGAAGCACCTCGGGCCCTTCGACTGGCTGGAGGTCCTGCGGCACGAGTACGCCCACACCGTCACCCTCAGCGCGACCAGGAACCGAATCCCCCACTGGTTCACCGAGGCGGCGGCGACGAGCGTCGAGACGGTGCCGCGCGACTATCCGACCTGCATGCTGCTCGCGCGGTCGCTCCTCGCCGACGAGCTCCTCTCGCTCGACGAGATCGACTGGGCGTTCGTGCGTCCCAAGAAGCCGACCGACCGCACCCTCGCCTATGCCCAGGGTCGCTGGATGCTCGAGTTCATGGAGGAGTCGTTCGGACCCGGGGCGCTGGTCGCGCTCCTCGCCCAGTTCCGCGAGGGCGAGGACTCCCGCGCCGCGTTCGCGGAGGTCCTCGGCGTCGAGCCGGAGGAGTTCGAGTCGCGGTTCCTCGCATGGGCGCAGGGAAAGGTGCGCGCCTGGGGACTTGATCCTGAACCCTCGATCGAGTCGCTGCTCGAGGCGCAGGCGAGGGCGGACGCGGAGGAAGCCGAGGAGCCCGCCGCGGTCGAGGCTGGCGATGACGACGCCGACGCCCCCGCCGACGAGGTGCCGCCCGCGGCGCAGGCGATCGGCGACGCGCGGCTCGCCGCCTGGCTCGCCGAGCATCCGGAGCATCCGGACCTCCTCGAGCTCGCGATCCGCCGCCGGCTCGGCGACCGCGACGAGCTCCCCGCCGACGTCGAGCCGCTCCTCGAGCGCTACGCCGCCGCGCGACCGGTCGATCCCTATCCCCACCGCGTGCTCGCCCGCGCCTTCCTCGCCTCCGAGGACCCGCTGCGGGCGATCCCGCACCTCGAGGCGCTCGACCGCGTCGAGCGCGACGAGAACGCCTATGCGATCGAGCTCGCCCGGCTCCTCCGCCGCGCTGGTCGAAGCGACGAGGCGCTCGCGGCGGTCATGAAGGCGACGAGGATCGATCCCTACGACGCCCCGCTCCGCGAGCTCGCCGCGGCGATCGCCCTCGAGGCGGGTGCGCCCGAGCTCTGCCGGCTCCACCTGCGGGCGCTCCTCCTCCTCGAGCCGGACCGACCGCAGCACCAGCGGAGGCTCGAGGCACTGGAGAAGCGCCTCGGCGCGGGCTGACGCTGGTCGATCGCCGCGGCGCCGCGGACTCTCTTCGGCAGGCTCGTCGGGCTCTTCAGGCGCCCGTCAGTCTCGTCACGACTCCGCCGCGGCGCGGCGGGACCGCGTCGGCTTCGTCTCGGTGGTCGACGGCTCGAGGCTCGTCGCTCCTTTGTCCTTCCCTGCGGCGCCCGGCTTCCCTGAGACCGGCC
>VGXO01000069.1 GCA_016873275.1 Phycisphaerae bacterium | reverse complement strand
GGAGAACTCGCGGAAAGAGGACTCGCGGAAAGGGCACCAACGGAACGGGCAGAACGAGGACGCCGAGCTTGAGGACGCCGAACCTCGGCATGAATGCCTGTTCGGTATCCGTTAGGGTATCGACCCACGGTCCCGTGTCAACGAACTTCTTGCGTGGGGCTTCTCGAACGGGACTTCGCGAATGGAGCTCCCGCGTCGCGCCCGCTCGCCCCCGCGTCGCCGGCGAGTTCAGGGCGACGACCCCGCTCCCTCGACCCGCACCCGACCGTTCGCCGGCACCTGCTCGAGCACGGTCCGACCGCCGCCGGTCCACTCGACCTCGACGCGGTCGATGGGTCTCCCGGCGTCGCCCTCGCCGAGCCCGATGGTCAGCGCCCGCTCGACCTGCGACAGATAGCTCCGCGTGGGCGCCACCGTCCGCAGGATCTCGCGGTCGCCATCGATGATCCGCACCCCCGCCCCGACGACCGACGCGTCGCCGCGCGGTCCGACGAACTCGAGGCGGATCCAGCGGCGATGCGGCGAGACCTCGTCGAGGTCGTTGAAGAGGACCATCGGCGCGCCCGCGATCTGGGTGAGCACGAGGTCCACGTCGCCATCGAGGTCGAGGTCGCCGCTCGCGAGCCCGCGTCCCACGACCGGACGCGCGAGGTCGCCGAGCGACGCGTCCGGCACGAGCTCGAACCCGCCGCCATCCGCCGAGCCGCGGAAGATCTGCGCCGGCTGGCGGTAGGACTGGCTCGCCTGCAGCCGCGCGATCTCCTCCTCGAGGTGACCGTTCGCCGCGACGATCTCCTCGCCGCCCTCGCCGTCGAGGTCCGCCCACAGCATCCCGAAGGTCAGCGTCGGTCGCGTCGCGGCGGAGATCCCCTGCGGGATCGCCTCGTCGCCGTAGCGCCCGGCGCGCGACGGATCCTCGAGGAAGAACGAGGTCGGCTCGTTCGCGAAGTTGCCCACCACGATCGCCCGCCGCGCCTCCTCGCCTCGACCGAGCATCGCGAGGTCCACGCCCATCGCTCCCGTCGCTGCGCCGAGCCGGTCGAAGGCGATGCCCGCCGGGGTGCCGACCTCCTCGAAGGTGCCGTCGCCCCGGTTCCGCAGGAGGAAGTTCGCGACGGTGTCGTTCGCGACGAAGACGTCGAGGTCCCCGTCGCCGTCGAGGTCCTGGACGAGCAGCCCAAGCGCCTTCGCCATCGGGGCGCCGGTCGAGGGATTCCGGACGTCGAAGCCCGCGGCGGCGGTGCGGTCCTCGAAGGTCCCGTCGCCCGAGTTGAAGAACGCCCGCACCGTCTCGCCCTCGAAGCCGAGCGGCGGTCCGTAGGCGCGACCGATTCCCTCGAGGCGGTAGTCCACCGCCTCGTCGATCGCGGGGTTCCAGCGGACGTAGTGGGCGACCACGAGGTCGAGGTCGCCGTCGAGGTCGAGGTCGCCGAATCCGGCGGAGGTCGACCAGCCATCGAGCGAGGCGAGACCCGACGCCTCGGTCGCGTCGACGAAGCGGAGCACGCCGGGCGCGGACTCGTTGCGGAAGAACCTCACGCCCGCGGTCGAGGTCACGAGGAGGTCGAGGTCGCCGTCGCCGTCGGCATCACCGAGGGCGATCCCCATCCCCTGGAGCGGCGCCTCGAGACCGGTCGGCGAGGAGGGAACCGCGAACGAGCCGGCGCCGTCGTTGCGGAAGAGGACGATCCCGCGTCCGGCGGGCGATCCGGGCGGCGCGTCCTCCCAGCGATCGCCATCGACGAGGAGGATCTCCGCGGCGCCGTCGCCATCGAGGTCCTCGACCGCGACGCCCCCGCCGAGGGTCTCGGGCAGGAGCTTGCGACCGGTCGCGCCGTTCTGATGGACGAAGTCGACGCCGCGCTCGCGGGCGAGGTCGCGGAAGGAGACGAAGGGTCGCGCGACCTCCGCGCGATTGCTCGTCGCCGGCGGCGTCGGCGGCGAGGAGTCCGCGGGCGCCCGCGGCGGACGCCGGCTCGACCACCATGCGACGCCCCCCACCGCGACGGCGATCAGGGCAAGGAGAAGGAGCGAACGTCGAATCGCCCGGCGGATCTGCGGATCGCCGGAGTCAGGGGTGTCCATGGGTCTCGGATGATCCGCGAACTCGGGAGGGACGGGGAGCGGGCGGGGAGGGATGAGGACGCCGTCACGAGCGATCGTTCGTCCGGTCGCTCGCCGCCGGGACCGATGCAGGCGCGGTCGCCGCAGGATCCTCCTCGATCGTCGACGCGTCGCCGGAGTCCCCGCCGGACCCGGTGCCGGAGTCGACGTCGAGGACGGCGGTCTCGACCTTCGGCTCGCCGGAGACCTCGACCGCGGCATCGACGGTCATCCCCGTCGACGCGGACGCCTCCGCGAGCCCGAAGGCGCCGGGTCGCTGCAGGTCGTAGAGGACGATCGCCTCCGCCGCGTGGTTCGCGGCGGGATACCGCTGCCGGGCGATGGTGACCGCGCGGTCGCGGGCGTTGTCGTCGGGCTTGTAGCGGGCATGCTCGACGAGGGCGACCTCCGCCGCCGCCTCCTCCCCCGCCGCGAGCTCGATCTGCGCGAGGACGTACCACGCCTCGGCGCTCTGCGAGTCAAGCGCGAGCGCCTCGCGGCAGCGCCGCCGCGCCTCCGCGAGGAGGGTCATCCGCGCCGCCTCGTCGACCTCGCCCTGCGCCTTGAGGAGCAGGACGTCCGCGAGCGTGCGGAGCAGGCGGTCGTCGCGGGAGAAGTCGAAGCCTCGCTTCCTCGCGTCCTCGAAGTCGGTCGCCGCGAGGCGCTCGAGGTTCGCGATCGCCGCGTCAAGCTCGCCGCGCTCGCGGTCGACGAGCGCGGAGAACCACGCGACCGACCAGGGAAGCGCCGGCGGATCCATCGACGACGCGCGGCGAAGCGCCGCCGCCGCGTCCTCGATGCGACCCTCGCGAAGCGCCACCCGCGCGCGACCGATCGCGCCCTCCGGCCGTCCCATCGCCTCGACGCGGGCGAAGATCTCCTCGGCAAGACGGAGCGGTCCCTTGGTGCCGCGGCGCTCGCCCTGGCGGAACACGCCGATCGCGTAGTCATGCCAGCGCTGCCACGCGGGGAACTCCTCCGGCTGCGTCGAGTCCTCGACCGCTGCCTGCCCCGCCACCGGCAGCGTCACGGAGTCCTCCGCGAGGGTGAGGATCGGCAGGTCGTTCGTCGCCGAGGGATCCGCGGTGAAGTGCCGCAGGTAGGTGAGGTCGAACTTTCGGTAGCGAAGCGCCGCGTCGATCCGGATCGGTCCCCGCGCGTCCGCCGGCACGGCGAAGGCGAGGCGCGTCACGTCGCCCGCGCCCGGCGGCACCTGATGGTTGTAGAGCGGCGTGAAGATGTCCTGAGGGTTGCGGCGGTCGATCCGGTGTCCCTCGCGGTCGAGCATGAAGATGTTGAAGAAGCGGCTCCACGGATCGACCTCGCGACCGGGTCCGAAGCCGCCGCTGCGACCGATCACCCGGCCGTCGCCATCGGTCATCGTCACGTCGAGCCAGACCTCGTTGCTGTCGGCGGTGCCCTGGGTGAACTCGTGCCCGACCTTCAGCGTGCGGACCACCGCCTCGAGGAGGTACCGCCCGCCCGGCTCGACCGCGGGCGCCACCGCCCCGAGCGGCGCGATCAGCTCGCCGTCGATCTCGCCGCCGCGGCGGAGCGCGAAGAGGTCGAGCCGCATCGTGCCGCGGTTGAACGCGGCGAGGTCGGCGAGGATCTCCCCGCAGTCCGCCCGCTCGGTGATGCAGGCGATCGCGGTGTTCGCCGCGGGGAAGAAGTGATCCCGCACCGTCGGGATCCCGGAGTCGTCGCGGACCTTCGCGCCGAAGTCGCCTCGCACGCCCGCGGCGCCCTCGGCGCGCAGCGGCATGTGGCAGTCGTTGCAGTTCGTCTCCGCCTTCGCGGGGTAGTACCAGCTCGCGACGCCATGCCCGGAGACGCCGCTCAGGCGGAAGCTGTCCCAGTGGTTCTGCCCCTGCAGCCAGCGGTAGTCGTTGAGCTCCTCCGGCAGGAAGACCTTGTGGCAGGTCGAGCAGAACTCGCCGCTTCGATGGACCTCCGGCTTGAGGAACGTCTGCTTGTGGAACGCCGGCTTCGCCTCGATGAGCCGCCGGTTCACCCAGCGGAGCAGCGGGCTCTCGCTGAAGGTGAAGGGGTACTGCGGGCTCTCCTCGACGGTGAACTCCGCGTTGCCGCGGGTGCCCCGCACCGCGACCGCCGAGTGGCAGACGGTGCAGGAGACGCTCGCCGAGCCGAGGGCATCATGCGGATCAAGGTGCGGGTCGTCGAAGCGCGGGTCGTCGATCACCCCCGCGAGGAGCGGCACCGGATCGTGGCAGCCCGCGCAGAAGCGGGCGTCCGCGTTGGACTGCTCGCGGTCCATCGCACGGGCGCGGGTCTCCCGCACGCTGAAGGCGTAGGCGGGGTTGTTGAAGGAGCTCATCGCGTGCACCGAGCGCTCCCAGCGGTGGTAGGTGTCCGCGTGGCACTCGAGGCAGTACTCGTTCATCATGAGCGAGCGGACCGGGATCGGCTCGCCGGTCGCGGTGCGGATGAGCGAGGGATCGAGCCACGCCGACGCCTCGGTCGCGACGCGCTCGATCGGCGCGGGTCGATGCGAGACGTGCCACGCGAGCATGCCCGCCGCGAAGGCGAGTCCCGCGATCGCCCAGCGCCCGCCGACCCGCCAGCGGATCGTGGGACCAGCGAGCCGGTGGATCACGAAGAGCCACGCCGCCGCGATGGGAAGCGTGACGTGCAGCCAGTAGACGAGGTCGCGCGAGCCGGTCGCGCTCCGCGGCGCGAAGGGAAGCGGCAGGAGGAGCACGCCCGTCGCGAGCAGTCCAAGCGCGACCGCGAAGAGCGCGTAGCCGACCCGCGCCGCGTCGCGGTTGGGAAGCCCCCGCGCCCTCAGCATGTGGAGGACGCCGAAGAGGATCGTCGGCAGGATCAGCAGGATCCCGAGCCCGAGATGGACGAGCACGTTCCAGAGGTAGACCTGATCCTGCAGGCTCTCGCCGGTCCGCCACTCGAGGAAGGTGATGAGCCCAAGCGCGACGCTGTTGACGACGAGAAGCGCGAAGAGCCCGAGGACGATCCGGAGGATCCAGCGGAGCCGCGGTCCCACCGCCGCGGCGGGGCGGGAGATCGGCACCGCGTGATGGTCGTTCG
This sequence comes from Phycisphaerae bacterium, assembly GCA_016873275.1. GTDB lineage: Bacteria > Planctomycetota > Phycisphaerae > Phycisphaerales > SM1A02 > VGXO01. Next base: position 7,240 of record VGXO01000069.1, on the reverse strand, counting down.
ACTCAAGCGTCACGGCGTGACTCTATCGGCGAGGCGATCGCCGACGCATGCCGGTCGGGGTCGGTTTCCTCGGGAAATCTCGCCTCACGCACCCTCGCGGGCGGGAGAAGCGGTCCGCGGGGTCACCGTCCGCCCGCGAAGCGGGTGTTGAAGCGCTCGTGAAGCGCGTCGCGGTCGGGCGAGGGCGGCTCGGCGTCGCGCGTCGGAAGCGGCTCGAGCGTCTCTCCCTTGCCCGTGAAGGGATCCATGTCCTTGCACCAGCCGTCGAGCTCGAGGACCCAGGCACGGCTCCAGCCTGGCGAGGTCGGGGGCAAGCCCGCCTCGAACTCGAGCCGGACCTCCTCGCCGCCGCCGAAGATCGCGACCGCATCGTCGGTCTCGAGAAGAAGCGGCGTGCACTCGCCGAAGGCGGTGTAGAAGCCGAACTGGAACCGCACGTCCCAGAGCGGCATGCGGCGGTCGTAGTCGTACCAGGGGCGCCGCTGCGGGAGCGGCGGACGCCGCGCAAAGCCGCTCTCCGCGACGCTCGCGGCGAGGAGCGGCGAGGGTCGCCGCACCGCCTCCGGGCAGGGCTCGAACCACGCGACCTGCACCCGATCGTGATAGATCTCGTTCGTCGAGCGGAGCCGCAGCGTCGTGCAGCCCTCCGGAAGCGCCTCCCGCGGGATCGGAAACGACGCCTGCCGGGGCATGCCTGCCGGGTAGCCGTAGTGCTCGACGAGCATGACCCACTGCCCCGTCGCCGGATCGAGCGCCTCGAGCGACGGAGGCTCGGGCAGCGCCGCCGCCTGCCACATCGCGAAGGAGGTCGAGGAGTAGGGATACTCGACCCAGCCGTCGATCAGGAGCGCGGGGTCGCCGGGGTGACCGGCGATCGAGCGCGGGAACTCGAAGGTCTGGATCCACTCGACCGCGGTGCGACCAATGAAGCGTGGATCGGCGGCGCCCGGATCCGCCGCGATGCCGTCGACGGCGGAGACCGCCTCGGTGACGTCGAGGAGGCGCGAGTCCTCCATCCGCGACCGCGTCGCCCGCGTCGGCATCATCGCCAAGCGGAAGAACCTCGCCTCGCCGGTCGGTGCAGGTCCTCCGATTCCCATCCGCTCGTCGAGGGCGAGCGACCAGCCCGGGGGCAGGTCCCACGCGACGAGCCTCGCCGCGTCGAGGTAGCACGCCTCCTCCATCGGCTCGCCGAGGCGGATCTCGAAGCGCCCATCGCGCGGCGCGATCGCCCCCTCGCCGCCGAGAAGCACCGACTCCCGCGGCCGCGGCGGCGGATGGACGGCTCGAAGCGAGCCCTCGGGATCGACCTCGATTCCCGCGAGGTAGCCGAGCCCGCCGACCCCGAGCGCGTCGGTGACGAACTCGAATCGCTCGCCGGTCCACGCGAAGATCACCGGGCAGGAGGAGATCTGCCGCTGGGTCTCGACGACCGTCCGCGTCCCCGGGCGAAGGTCAAGCTCGCTCTGCAGGACGCCATCCGGCCAGTCGATCGAGAGCCAGTCGATCTGCGCCGCGCCGCCGAGCCCGTAGAGCACCGGCTCGAGCGGCTGACCACTCGCGCCGCCGCGCCAGGGAAGCATCGTGCGCGACTGCCACGCCCCCACCGTGCGGGCGTCGCCGCGGGTGCCGAGCCCGCTCGCGTTCGTCCGCATCTGCTGCGAGGGATCGATCCGCCCGCTGAACCAGACCGCGACCGCCTGCATCCGCCCCGCGCCCGCATCGCGCCAGCGCGGTCGACCATCCTCGCCCGCGCCGAGGAGAAGCACCGGTCCGCGGGCATCCGGCAGCGCCAGCGAGGTCGTCGCGGGGAGCGGCTCGACCGACTCGATGACGCCAGCCCGCACGTCGCGCACCTCGAGCGAGAGGGAGCCGTCGCCCCGCGTGCGGGTCAGGAGGAGGTTCGTGCGACCGCTGCCGGCGAGATCGATCGCGGCGAGGGCGATCGTGCCGAGGGCGCGGGAGGCGTCGGGACCCGCGTCGAGCCGCCGCGGGACGCCGCGCTCGAGCCGCCAGATCGAGAGCGATCGGTTCGCGGGAGTTCCTTCGAGCATGGCGACGACCGGCACGCCGGAGTCGTCGTCGCGGAACCAGACTGCCTCCACCGGTCGGCGCGACTCGAGCGGCTCGAGACGAGGATCGCGCCGCCAGGACCAGAGGAGGTCGTTGAGCCAGCCTTGCGCCGCTCCGTCGCTCGCGAGGAGGAGGACGTCGAGGTCGCCGTCGTCGTCGAGATCGCCAAGCGTCGCGCTCGCGGCGGAGGCGACCGATCCCTCGAGCGGGCGTCGCACCCACGTCGTCGCGCGGGTCGCGTCGCCGTCGCGGCGGTTCAGGAGAAGGAAGGAGCCCAACGAGTCGGTCGCAAGCAGGTCCACGTCGCCGTCGTGGTCGAGGTCCGCCGCGGCAAGGAGGCGGAAGACCTCCGTTCCGATCGGCTGCTCGAAGCGCTCCCGCGACCACCGAAGACCCTCGCGATGCCGCAGCCAGAAGCCGGGCGAACCGTCGCTCGGGCTCACCGCGACGTCGGTGCGACCGTCGTCGTCGAAGTCCGCCCACAGGAGCACCGCCGGCGCGAGCGTCGCCGCCGCGTCGGAGGCGGCGGGCGGCGGGAGCCACTCGAAGGGCGCGACGGTCCATCGCACGCCTCCGTCGCTCGATGCGCCGGAGAGCGCGAGCAACGGCCCTGCCGCCGCCCCCGACGCCTGCTGCATCAGGAGGAAGTCGACGACGCGGTCGCCGTTGAGGTCCGCCGCCGGACGCACGTTCACCGAGGCTCCCGAGAGGAGCCCATCGATCGGCATCGGGGCGACCTCGGCGAAGAGCGGTCCGGTCGGCGGTCGCGGCGGCTGCACCGGGACCGAGACCTCGACCTCGCCGAGCGAACCCATCCGCGTGTACTTGAACTCGGCGAGCTTCCCCCGCGGGTCCTCGCCGAGGGCGACGAACCGCGCGAGCAGCACCGCGCCCTCCGATTCGCGACCGAGCCGCGCCAGGCACCGCTGGGCGCCGAGGAGCGGGCTCCGGAGGTGCTCGTCGAGCTCGATCGAGCGCCGGTACCACTCGAGCGCATCGGCGAAGCGACCCTCGAGCTCGAGGCACTGCCCGGCGAAGAACGCCGCGTAGGCATCGAGCGGCGCCCGCCGGGCGCAGTCGATGAAGAGGTCCCGCGCGTCCTCGTGGCGCCCGAGGTAGAGAAGCGCGAGCGCCTTCCCGTAGCTGGCGCGAAGATCGGGAGGCGCGTTGCCACCCTCCCGCTCGCGCCAGTCCTTGATCATGCCGTCGAAGAGCGCGATCGCCCGCTCCTGCGCCCCCGGCTCGGACTGGTTGAGGATCGCGATCGCGTGCGCCCGGCGGGAGTGCTGGGACGCCGGATAGGCGCCCATCAGCTGGAGGTAGGCGAACTCCGCCTCCTTGAACTCGAACTGGTGCATCAAGCCCGCGGCGAAGTGCTTCGCCGAGCGATACTCCGCATAGGGAATCTCCGCGTCGCCGGAGTCGCTCGTGCGGGAGGGTGGCTCCTCGCGGCAGGCGGCGAGGACGAGGACGAGGACGAGGACGGGAACGACGACGAGAACGACGACGAGAACGACGGGCAGGATCGCGCCGATCGCGGGCGCACCGGCGCGAGATCGCACGAGTCGGCTCACGCGCCCTTCTCCTCGCCGAGCGAGCGCTTCGCCGCGGCGATGCGGGCCTCGATCTCCGCCCGCTCGATCGGATGCCGCGCCGCGGGCGCGAGCCCCGGTCCGGCGCCGAGCCCGTGGACCTCGCGGCGCAGGTGCGCCCGCATGTCGTGCCCGCGGCGGCGCGATCTCGCGTCGCGGAGCGCCGCGAGATCGATCGGCGCGACGACCACCTTCTCGCCCGGACCGGGATCCGCCGCGGCGAGCACCCGACCATCGAAGTCGACGACCATGCTGCCGCCGGGCCAGGAGAAGGGCGGGTACTGATGGAGGTGCGCCCCTTGGTTCGCCGCCACGACGTAGGCGGTGTTCTCCGCGGCGCGGGCGCGGTTGAAGAGCGTCCACCAGTCCATCGGCGGCGTCGAGCCCCAGGGGTCCATGTAGGCGGAGACCCGCACCAGGACCTCGGCACCGCGGAAGGCGAGCGCCCGGATCGTCTCGGGGAAGAGCCAGTCGTAGCAGATCGCGCAGCCGATCCGTCCGATCTCGGTCTCCGCGACGGGAAACGCCTCGTCGCCGCCGACGCCGAGGTCGTGCGGGCTCGCGTGGAGCTCCCAGGGAATCCACGGGTTCACCTTGCGGTAGGTCGCGAGGACGCCGCTCGGTCCGACGAGGCAGGTCGTGTTGAAGACGACGTCCTCCCGCTCCCGCACCCGCTCGAGGAAGGTGCCGGTCTGGATGTAGCAGCCATGCCGCGCGCAGAGCCTCGCGTAGCGGTCGACGTGCTCGTTGGGGACCTCGACCGCGAGCGCCTCGCGGAGCCCGCGGACCGAGTCGATCGTCGGCACGGCGTGGGCGAACTCCGGAAACGCGAGGAGCCTGACGTCGAAGAAGGGCTCATGCCCGAGGATCGTCTGCTCGGCGATCGCAAGCATGCGGTCGACCCGAGCGGCGATCTCGCCCCGATGCGCCGGGCAGTCGAAGGCGGTCTGGCAGGCGGCGGCGTGATAACGCTCGATCATCGCGGCGGGAGCGTAGCGTACGCCGCGGCGGCGATCACTCGCGCTCCTCGATCCACGCCTGCTGGATCGCCTCGAGGATCCGCTCGTTCGGGGGGTGCCCCGGTCGCTCCGCGAAGCCCGGAAGCGCCACGACCAGCGCCTTGAGCCGCGGGAAGGAGATCGTCAGCGGATCGACCTCGGGGTGATGCTCGGCAAGCTCCTCGCCGATCCGGGTCACGTCGAGCCAGTGGAAGGTCGCGCTCATCGGACTCCTCCGGCGCCGGGAGTCCCGCCGATCAGTGCGGGATCTCCTTCACGGCGTTTCGGTTCCACGCCGGGACCCGCACCACGATCGGTCCCTTGCCGACGATCTCGCACTGGCAGGAGAGGCGGCTCGTGCGGCGGATCCCCGGCGCCTCCTCGACGCGGTCATCCTCCGCCTCGGTCGCCTCCGAGAGCTGGTCCATCCCCTCCTCGACGTAGACGTGGCAGGTCGAGCAGGCGCAGACGCCGCCGCATGCGTGCTCGATGTTGATCCCGTGCTCGACCGCGAGCTCGAGCAGGCTCTCGCCCTCGGAGCCCATGAGGGTCCACTCGGACTGGGGGGTGCTGGTGAGTCCCTCCGGGTCCTCGAGGAGGAACTTGACCGGGACGATCGGCGGACCGTGGACGTGATCGGAGTGGCGGAGGTGCATCGGAAAAGGACTCGGGGAGCTGACGACGCCGGGTCGGACCCGGCGCATCCTTCGCCGGAGGCGGGTGATGGATGCCGCGGAGGCTGTCCCGCCGCGACGCGGTCGTACTATACGAATCCTCGCCGCGGCGATCGTGCGTGCCGACCGTGGTCGGGGAGCGCTCCTCCGACCCATGCCGCCCCCGCCCTCCGAATCCTCCGAGGACTCCAGCGCCTGCGGCTCGAGCACCTCCGCCGGTCCCGCGGACCGCGTGGCGCTTCGGATCTCGACCGGCGACGCCCTCGACGCGCGGGGCATGACCTCCGGGCAGTTCCTCGCGGAGGCGAGGCGCCGCGGCTGGCGCGGTCGCGAGCCGCTCGAGGCGTACCGGACGCTCTTCCGCCGCGACGATCCGTCGGCGCTCGCGCCGCGCGGGCTCGCGCCTCCCCCGCCGCCGATCCTCAGCAGGACCGACGTCGAGGGGCTCACCGTCAAGTTCGCGCTCCGCTTCGCGGATGGTCTCGAGAGCGAGTCGGTGGTGATCCCCATGGGACACCGCGATGGTCGCGTCTCGCGGACCCTCTGCGTCTCGAGCCAGGTCGGCTGCGCCATGGGCTGCCGCTTCTGCGAGACCGCGCAGATGGGGCTCCTCCGCGACCTCACCGCCTCGGAGATCGTCGCGCAGTGGCGGGCGGCGCGGTTCGAGGCGCCGGTGCCCGTCGATGAGCCGCGCGAGGGCGCCCGCCTCGGGCACGAGATCCGGAACGTCGTCTTCATGGGGATGGGCGAGCCCACCGAGAACCTCGCCGCGGTGCTGCAGGCGATCCGGGTCCTCTGCGACCACAACGGCGGCGGGCTCGCCGCGTCGCGGGTCGCGGTGAGCACGGTCGGCAGGCTCGAGGGAATCCGCCGGCTCGGCGAGTTCATCCAGGAGCCCGGCTTCCGCGGGCTCGGGCTCGCGGTGAGCGTGAACGCCCCGAACGACCGCGTCCGCGACGAGATCATGCCGATCAACCGCGCGGAGCCGCTCGAGGCGCTGCTCGAGGCGCTTCGGGCGTATCCCAAGAGACCAAGCGCCGCCCTCTGCATCGAGTACGTGCTGATCCCCGGCGTGAACGACGCGCCCGAGCACTGCGACGAGGTCTGCGCGAGGCTCCGCGGTCTCCGCTGCAGCCTGAACGTGATCCCCTACAACCCGAGGCGCGACTCGCCGTGGAGCGCCCCGAGCGAGGAGTCCGTGGACGCGTTCCTCCGCCGCGCGGTCGCGAACGGGCAGTTCACCAAGCGCCGCGGCACGAAGGGTCGCGACGTCATGGCGGCGTGCGGGCAGCTCGGGAATCCGGAGATCCGCCGGCGGCGGCGGGCGGCGTCCTCGATCGACGAGGATCGCTGATCAGGCGGCGCGATCGGCGCGGAGCGAGTCGAGGTCGAGGCTCGCCTCGACGAGCCGGTCGAGCCACCCTCCCTCGGAGGCTCGGACCGGGATCGGACGGACCTGCACGCTGATCGTCGGGCGCCCGACGCTCCGCGGCGCCCACCCGCGGCGGAGCCAGAGCGCCCGCAGCCGCGCGGCGGCGGCGCTGACCCGCGCCGCGGTGCCGCCGGGAACGAGGATCACGACCACGCCGTCGGTGATCGACGCGGCGATCGCGCCCTCGGGGAGCGAGTCGGCGACGAAGCCACCGATCTCGCGGAGGACCGCCGCGCGATCCTCGTGGCGGGCAAACGCGTTCGGTCGGGCGAACTCCGAGGCGGCGAGGACGATCGCGGGCACGAGCTCCGCGGGGACCGGCGGCTCGGCGAGCGAGCGGAGCACCTCGACGAGGACGAGGCGGTTGGCGAGCCCGGTCGCGGGATCCGCCCGCTCGAGATGCCGCCGAAGCGCCTGGTCGATCCGCGCCTGATCGTCGCGGGCGGGCTCGACGCGGGTCGGATCGTCGCG
>VGXO01000068.1 GCA_016873275.1 Phycisphaerae bacterium | reverse complement strand
GCGTCGCGCCGACGTACGCGCGGTCGCCCTGCATCGAGGGATCGCGCCGCGCGGGCGCCTTGCCCGCGGCGTCGTCGGCGAGGCGACGGGCATCATCCGGCGCGTCCCCCACCTCGACCGGATCCGGCGCCTCGACGGGATCCGGCGCCTCGATCGACCGCGCGTCGTAGTGCTGGCTCGGGTACTCCCAGAGCGTGGTCACCGCGACCGAAAGCGGCGGTCGGCTTCCGGGCGCGGATGGTCGCGGATCGTTCGGAGGTCCACCGCGGCGCGGACCAGCGTGCGGTCGAGGCATGGGTCGAGTGTACGGGTGCTACCGCGGGTCGCCGCTCGCCTCGACGTCGATCGGCGGCGGGTCTCCGCCGGAGGCGCCGCCGGGAAGCTGCGGCTGGCGAAGCGGGGGCGCGACCTCGACCGGCGGCAGCGCCTCCATCGGCTCCTTCGCCGCGCCGTACTGCTCCATCCGCCGCGCGGCGGGCAGGAGCCGCGCCTCGAAGGAGCCGACCGCCTTGTTGTAGGCGACGCCCGCCTTGTGGAGGTGCTGACCGACCTCGCCGAGCGCCTCGGCGAACTTCCGCAGCCGCTTGTGGAGCTCCGCCGCCTCGTCGGCGATGCGGCGGGCGTTCTCCGCGACGTCGTGCTCGCGCCAGCCCATCGCGATGACCCGCAGGAGCGCCGCGAGGTTCATCGGGCCGGTGAGGATCACCCGCTGGCGGACCGCGTCCTCGAAGACCGCCGGCTCCGCCTCGATCGCGGCGGCGAGGGCGCTCTCGATCGGGACGAACATCACCACGAACTCGGGCGCGCGGGCGAACTGCTCCCAGTACTTCTTCTGCCCGAGCGCCTTCACGTGCCCGGCGACGGCGGCGGCATGGCGCCGCAGAAGCGCCGGGCGGTCGGCGTCCGACTCGAGCATCGAGAGGAAGCCGTCGAGGGCGACCTTGCTGTCGACGACGATCGAGCCGCCGCCGGGGAGGTTGATCACGAGGTCGGGGCGGAGCCGACCCTCCTCGACCTCGACCGAGACCTGCTCGGCGAAGTCGCAGTGCGGGCTGAGCCCCGCCTGCTCGACGGCGTTCCGCAGGGTGAACTCGCCCCAGCGCCCGCGGGTCTCGGGACGCCGCAGCGCCTGCACGAGCCGCGAGGTCTGGTCGCGGAGCTCGCCGTGCCCGGCGCCGATCTGCTCGACGAGCTGGCGGAGCCCGGCGTAGGCGCCCTCGCGCTTCTCCTCGATCTTCTGGATCGCCTCCGCCTGCCGCAGGAGCCCCTCCTGGATCGGCTTCATGTGCGCGGCGATCGCCTGGCGGCGCGCCTCGCCCTCGGCGTCGATCTCCTTCTTCTTCGCCTCGAGCATCTCCGCCATCGACCTGCGGAGCTGCTCGAGCCCGCCCTGGGTGACCTCCTGGCCGACGAGCCGGAAGGCGTCGCGGAGCGAGGCGCGGAGCTCCTCGAGGCGCGTGCCCTCCTGCTGGAGGCGACCCTCGAGCGAGGCGAGCCGCTCGCGCTCGACGGCGAGGATCCGCTCGGCGTGCTCGCGGCTCTTGTCCACCTCGACGAGCCTCGCCGCCGCCTCGCGGGCGCGGAGATCCGCCGCGTCGCGCTCGCGGCGCGATCCCTCCGCATCCGCCGCCGCCCGGTCGCGCTCGGAGCGGGCGGCGACGAGCGCCGCGCCATGACGCCAGAGGAGGATCGCCGCGGCGGCGCTCGCGCCGACGAGGGCGCCCGCGAGCGCCGGAAGGAGCCAGTCCATGGGCGGAGGGTAGCCGGGGACGCGGCGTCGCCCGTCCTCTTTATAGTGCGGCCGCGACCGCCTTCGGTCGCGCGGAGGATCCAGCATGCCCAGCCTCTTCCCCTCGATGCGTCCGCTCCCGGCGTGGTCGGTGGTCGCAGCGCTCGCCGCGGCGGCGCCCGTCCTCGCCGACGTCTCGCTGCCTGCGGTCTTCTCCGACGGCATGGTGCTCGAGCGCGATGGCGCCGCGGCGGTGTGGGGCTTCGCGCGACCGGGCGAGAAGGTCGTGGTCGAGGGCAGCTGGGGCGGACGGATCGAGGCGGAGGGCGACGCCCGCGGGCGGTTCATGGCGATGCTGCCGACCGGCGCCGCCGGCGGACCGTTCACCGTGACGGTCACCGGCCGCAACCAGATCGTGATCCGCGACGTCCTCCTCGGCGAGGTCTGGCTCGCCTCCGGTCAGAGCAACATGGAGCAGCGGATGGCGCCCCCGAGCTACGCGGGCGTCGAGGACTGGGAGCTCGAGGTCGCCGCCGCCGACTACCCCGCGATCCGGATGTTCGACGTGCGGAACGCGATCGCCACCGCGCCGCGCTCCGACGTCGAGGGTCGCTGGGTCGCGATGACGCCCGAGACCGCCCGCGACGCGAGCGCGGTCGCGTACTTCTTCGCGCGGATGCTCCACCTCGAGCTCGGCGTGCCGGTGGGCATCATCACCGCGGACTGGGGCGGCACCCGCATCGAGGCGTGGCTCGGTCCCGAGTCGCTCGCGCGGTTCCCGCAGCACGTGGCGGACCTCGCCTACCTGCGCCTCCTCTCGGATCCGGCGACCCGCGAGACCGCCGCGGCGAGCCTCGAGCAGGGGTGGTGGGATGGTCTCGATGCCCCGGCGCCCGGCGGCGCCGGGTGGCGCGATCCCGCGACCGACGACGCGTCATGGTCGACGACGACCCTGCCCCAGAACTTCACGGGCGACCTCGCGGGCTTCGACGGCGTGGTGTACCTCCGGAAGCGCATCGACCTGCCGTCGGACTGGGATCCCAAGGCGACCGCGGTCCTCTCGCTCGGTCCCATCGACGACGAGGACGACGCGTTCGTGAACGGCGTGAAGGTCGGCTCGACCCATGGCGATGGTCGATGGATGCAGCCGCGCCGCTACCAGGTTCCCGCCGGCACGCTGAAGCCCGGATCGAACGTCGTGGCGGTGCGCGTCCTCGACAACGCGGGACCAGGCGGGATCTTCGGTGCTGCGGAGGACCTGCGGCTCGAGCAGGTCGCGAGCAATGGTCGCACGCTGGTGGTCCCGCTCGCCGGCGAGTGGCGGCAGGCGAGGGGTCCGACGCGGGCGAGCCTGCCGCCGCGGCGTCAGGCGTCGATCGACGCGAGCACCCTCACCGCGCTCCACTTCGGGATGCTCCGCCCGATCCTCGACTACACGAACCGAGGCTTCCTCTGGTACCAGGGCGAGAGCAACCGCGGCAACGCGGCGGTCTACGACGACCTGCTCGCGGCGCTCGCCGCGGAGGTGCGCCAGGGCGACGAGTCGCGGCTCTTCCTCGCGGTGCAGATCGCGCCGTTCAAGTATGGCGGCGACCTCGGCGAGACCGCCCGCCTGCGCGAGGCGCAGCGGGAGGCGACGGAGGCGATCCCGAACGCCGGGCTCGTGGTGACGATGGACTGCGGCGACCCGCTCGACATTCATCCGCGCCGAAAGAAGCCGGTCGGCGAGCGGCTCGCCCGGCAGGCGCTGGCGAGGACCTACGGACGCGACGTCGTCGCGGACGGACCGAGCGTCGAGTCGGTCGAGCGCGAGGGCGCGGCGCTCCGCGTGCGCCTCCGCGACGCGGAGGGTCTCTTCGCCCGCGGCAACGAGGTGCGGCAGGTGGCGGTCGCCGGCGCCGACCGCCGCTGGCACCGCGCGCTGGTGGTCATCGACGGCGAGGACCTCGTCGCGATCGCCCCCGAGGTGCCCGAGCCGGTGGCGGTGCGCTACCTCTGGTGCCCGGCGTGCGAGGCGGAGCTCTTCAACGGCGAGGGTCTCCCCGCCTCGCCCTTCCGCAGCGACGACTGGGAGGGACCCTTCGGAGGCGAGGTGGCGCCGGTCGGCAACGAGTCGGAGATGGAGCGCCTCCGCACGAGCGAGGCGGGCTTCGTCGAGCTCTTCGACGGCACGACCCTCGCCGGCTGGCAGATCGTCAACGGCGCCCCGAGCACGTGGGTCCCGCGGGAGGGCGTCATCCACTGCAGCGGCTTCCCGACCGGCGTCCTCCGCACCGACCGGACCCATGAGAACTTCGTCCTCGAGCTCGAGTACCGCCACCTCGTCCCCGGAGGCAACGCGGGGCTCTTCGTCTGGAGCGATCCGATTCCCGCCCGCGGCGTGCCCTTCACCCGGAGCGTCGAGGTGCAGGTCATGGACGGGCAGGAGCAGGACTGGTTCACTTCTGACGGCGACGTCTTCCCGATCCACGGCGCCCGCATGACGCCGGTCAACGGGCGCGGCGGCGACCGCGCGTTCCCGATCGAGCGGCGCTCGAACCCTGCGCCGATGTGGAACCACTACCGCGTCGAGTGCGTGGACGGGCGGATCTCGGCGGCGCTCAACGGCAAGGTGGTCACCGAGGGCTTCGACGTCTCGCCGCGCCGCGGCTTCATCTGCCTCGAGAGCGAGGGTTCGCCGGTCGAGTTCCGCCGCATCCGCCTCAAGGAGCTGCCGCCCGCGTCGCCGCCGCTCGCCCCGGAGCTCGTCGCGAGCGAGGACGCGCGACCGTGGCGGGTCCTCTACGACGGCGTGGACCTGGCGGGCTGGCGGCAGGATCCGGCGAACGAGGGGCACTGGAAGGTGCAGGACTGGATCCTCTCCTACGACGGCTCGGGCGGCGACCTGTGGACCGCGGAGGAGTTCGGCGACTTCGAGCTGATCTGCGACTGGCGGCTCCCGCGGGCGCCGCAGGCGCGAAGGCTCCCGGCGATCGGCGCCGACGGCGCAGAGCAGGTCACGGCGGACGGCTCGCGGGTCGAGGCGGAGGTGCAGGACGCGGGCGACAGCGGGATCTTCCTGCGGGGCTCGACCAAGAGCCAGGTGAACATCTGGTGCTGGCCCGTCGGCTCCGGCGAGCTGTGGGGCTACCGCACCGATGGGTCGATGCCCGCGGAGGTGCGGGCGGCCGCGACGCCGAGCGCCCGCGCCGACCGTCCGCCCGGACAGTGGAACCGCTTCCACGTCGTCGCGAGGGGCGACCGCGTGACGGTCACCCTCAACGGCACGAAGGTGATCGACGAGGCCCGCCTGCCCGGCATGCCGGCGCGCGGTCCGATCGGCCTCCAGCACCACGGCGATCCGATCCAGTTCGCGAACATCTACCTGCGCGAGCTCGAGTGACCGCGGCGATCAGAAGCCGGCGACGTCTCCCAGCTCCTCGAGCATCGGCGCGAGGTGCCGCTCGTAGCGCCTCCACCTCCCGACCGACGCCGCGCTGATCGGTCGCCGCACCTGGTCGATGCTCGCGGTGTTCACCGCCCGGGGCGACTCGTGGGGTCGAAGGCACCGCTCGTCGAAGGAGAGCCCCAACGCCGCGAGCAGCCGGGGAATCTCGGCGCCCGGGTCGCTCGCCAGCGCCTCGTACCGGACGGTGACGATCCGGTCTCCGAGGCAGCGATCCCAGTGCGCCATCAGGTCGCGATAGGACCTCAGGTAGCGGGCGATCTCCCGCAGGTCGAAGCTCCAGCCCTGCTCCGCGAACATCGCCTCGAAGCAGGAGAGTCCGACGTCGCGGGGATCGCGGCGGACGTGGACGATCCGCGCGCCGGGGAGCGCCGCCGCGAGCGGACCAAGCAGCCGGAAGTTCTGCGGCTGCTTGTCGCAGACGAGGGTCCGCGGGGGCGCCGGAGTCGGGATGCGGCGGAGGTACTCCTCGCCGAAGGCGCGAAGCGCATCCGCCGGAGCACTGCCCGCGGCGGCGGCGAGGATCCGCTCGAGGACCACGGCGTTCGCGGCGTCCGGCGCGGCGCGGAGCTCGCCGGCACCATGCACCATCGGATGGCTCGCGAGCACCTGCTCGACGAGGGTGGTGCCCGAGCGCGGCATGCCGACGACGAGGATGCATCGCTCGCCGCGCGACGGGTCGGCGCTCGGGACGCGCCACCGCTCGAGCGGCACCACGTCCTGCATCAGGCGCATCAGGCGCTCCTCCGCGGCGAGGTTCGAGGGCGCGACCTCGCGCATGAGCGCGGCACCCGCGGCGAAGTGGCGGAACGCCTCGTCATGCTCCCCGAGGTCCTGGTGCATCTTGGCGAGGGCGTAGTGCAGCGAGCGACGCTCTCGCGGCGTCCGGGATGGCAGGTCGGTCTCCATCGCGCGCAGGAGCGGGGCGAGCCCATCGTCGCCCCGGTAGCGGTGGATCATCGAGAGGATGAGCCAGGCGTCGGCATCGCGGGGCGAGATCGCGATCGCCCGCCGGATCGCCTCGACTGCCTGCTCGCGTCGACCGGTCACGGCGAGCACTCGTCCGAGCTGGAAGTGAGGCTCCTTCTCCTCCGGTCGCGCCGCCGCGATCAGACTCCATCGCTCGGCGCACTCCTCGAGGAGTCCCGCCTCGCCGAGCGCGACCGCGAGCGCCGCCGACGCGGCGGGGTCGTCGGGTCGGAGCGCGGCGTCGAGGCGCAGGGACTCGAGCCTCGCCGGTGGCGTCGGGTCCTCCGCGAGGAGCCCCCGGAGCGCGATCGCCGCCTCGCGGTCGCTGCCGCGGGCGAGGAGCCCCCGAAGGACCTGTGCCGCCTCGGCGCGCCGCCCGAGCGAGGAGAGCGCGCGGGCGGCCGAGAAACGCGACGCCCGCCACTCGGGTTGGTCCGCGGCGACCTCGTTGCATGCCCGAAGGGACTCCTCGGCACGCCCGACCGCGAGCAGCGCCTCCGCGAGCGGCACGCTCGACTCCGCGGAGTTCGGTCGGATGGCACGCGCGGTCTCGATGGAGCGAAGCGCCTCCTCCGGCCGTCCCAGCGCGAGCAGCGCGATGCCGAGGTTGAGCCAGGCGACCTCGTCGGCGGGATCGAGCTCGGTCGCGGCACGAAGCAGGCGTTCGCCCTCGACCGGCGATCCTTGGGCGACCCGCACCGCGCCGAGCAGGCCCATCGCGACGGAGTCCCGGGGATCCCGCTCGAGGCAGCGGGCGTAGCCCGCGGCGGCGGCGTCGAGGCGACCTTCCGCGTGCGCCGCGGCGGCGGAGTCGAAGGGATCGTCGTCCTCGCCGCTCATCGATCGGGTGCTCCGCCCTCGCGGCGACGAGCCGACGCGGCGGGACTCAGCGGAGGACCTCCCGCGCCTGCTCGAGGATCCGCTCGAGGTGATCCTCGCCGAGCATGCTCTCGGCGTAGATCTTCACGATGTCCTCGGTGCCGGAGGGACGCGCCGCGAACCAGCCGGAGCGGGTCGAGACCTTGATGCCGCCGATCGAGGCACCGTTGCCGGGCGCCCTCGTGATCGCCGACTCGATGGGGTCGCCGGCAAGCGAGGAGATCCCGAGGGAGGATGGCTCGAGCGACGCGATGCGTCGGCGCAGCGACGGCTCCGCGGGCAGGTCGACCCGCCGATAGAAGGAGCGACCGAAGCGTTCCTCCAGCCCCGCCACGCGGCGGCCGAGGTCCTCTCCGGTCGTCGCGAGGCACTCCGCGGCGAGGAGGTTCACCACGATCCCGTCCTTGTCGGTCGTCCACGTCGTGCCGTCGAGGCGGAGGAAGCTCGCGCCAGCGCTCTCCTCGCCGCCGAAGCAGAGGTCGCCGTCGAGGAGCCCCGGCGCGAGGAACTTGAAGCCGACGGGCACCTCGACGAGCGAGCGTCCGGCGTGCTCGACCACGCGGTCGATGAGGGCGCTCGAGACGACCGTCTTGCCGACGCCCGCCTCGGGCGACCAGCCGCGGCGGGTCGAGAGCAGGTAGTCGATCGACGCCGCGAGGACGAGGTTCGGGGCGAGGAGCCCGATCCCGGGCACCACGATCCCGTGGCGGTCCGCGTCGGGATCGTTGCCGAACGCGAGGTCGAACCGCTCGGCGAGCTCGACGAGACCCGCCATCGCCGCGGCGCTCGAGCAGTCCATGCGGAGGCGTCCGTCGTGATCGACGCGCAGGAAGGAGAAGGTCGGATCGACCGCGCGGCAGGTGGTCTCGATCGAGGTGCCCCAGACCTCGTTCACGAGGTCCCACATGCCGAGGGCGGCGCCTCCGAGCGGATCCGCGCCGAGGCGGAGCCGCGCCCGCGCGATCGCCTCCATGTCGAGGACCGCGTCGAGGTCGCGGACGTAGTCGAGCCGCCAGTCCTCCTCGCGGAGGAGACCCTCGCGTCGGGCGTGGTCGAGCGACGCGCGGCGCACGTCGCGAAGCCCGTCCTCGAGGATCTCGTTCGCGCGGCGCTCGATCGCGGAGGTCGTCGCGGAGTCGGCGGGTCCGCCCTCGGGCGGGTTGTACTTGAGCCCGCCGTCCTCCGGCGGATTGTGCGAGGGCGTGACCACGACGCCGTCGGAGGCGGCGTCGGTGCCCTCGTTCTCGACGAGGATCCGCCAGCTCACGACGGGCGTCGGCGCGGGCTGCCCGCCCGACTGGACGACCACCGTCACGCCGTTCGCCGCGAGCACCTCGGCGACGAGGTCCGCGGCGGGGGCGCTGAGCGCGTGCGTGTCGCGGCCAAGGAAGAGCGGACCATCGAGTCCCGCGGCGTCGCGGTGCTCCGCGATCGCCTGGGCGACCGCGAGCACGTGGTCCTGCTGGAACGAGCCCTTGAGCGGCGATCCGCGATGACCGCTCGTGCCGAAGGCGACCCGCTCGGCGGGGGCGCCCGGATCGGGGCGTCGATCGTGGAACGCGGCGAGGAGCGCCGGAACGTCGCAGAGGAGATCCTTCGGCGCCGGCGTGCCGGCGAGCGGATGGCGGCTGGTCGTGGTGGTCATGGATGCTCTCGTGGCGGGCGCACGGCGGTCGGTGCCCTGCCGGGAAGCATCGGAAGTTCGCCGGTCGAGCAGTGAGGCGGAGCGGCGGGATTGCGCGAAGAAGTTCCGGGACCTCGCCTCGACCGCGGTCAGCGGATGGGGCGACCCGCGGGCGGGCTTCCGGCGCGGTCCTGCCTACTTCGGTCCGCGCTGCGGCGCGCGGTAGCTCTGTCGTTCGGGGACCAAGGGCACCGCGTCCGGGGGCGCTGGCTTCAGGCCCTGCTCCTGCACCGCCTTGCGGAAGATGTCGAAGCTCGTCTCCCGCAGGAGCCGGCGGGTCTGCGACTGGAGCGTCACGAGCGGCTCGTGCAGCGGGCAAGGGTCGC
The DNA here is from genome assembly GCA_016873275.1 of Phycisphaerae bacterium. Classification (GTDB taxonomy): domain Bacteria; phylum Planctomycetota; class Phycisphaerae; order Phycisphaerales; family SM1A02; genus VGXO01. Next base: position 3,505 of record VGXO01000068.1, on the reverse strand, counting down.
CTACCCCGCAGACGCCGCCTCCGAAGGGGCAGTTGGTGCTGGTGTCCTCGCGCTCGAAGAGGACGAAGACGTCCTGCAGCGCGATGCGGTCGGGCGACCTCGCGAGCGAGTAGCCGCCGCCGGGTCCGGGCGCCCCCGTCACGAGCCCCGCCTGCGAGAGCGCCGTCAGGAGCTTCGCCACCATCGGCGCCGGAAGATTCCGCTGCGAGGCGATGTCGAGGGCGGAGAGCCGCGTCCGACCGCCATCCCACACCTCGGCGAGGCGGCTCATCGCCGCGATCGCGCGCTCGGTCTGCTTGCCGTACATGCTCGGGTGATCTCCGAAGGTGAGGTCCGGATGAGGTGTCGGCGAAGGGTCGCTCGACGATCGCGTCAAACCACGATACGAAGATCCGGATATCCCGCAACAGGGACAGCTCCCTCGCCTGACGAGGGCGCCTGACGAGGGCGCCTGACGAGGGCGCCTGACGAGCGTCAGCCCGAGAGCGCCGACGTCCCCGCGACGAAGCCGCTCGCCCACGCCCACTGGAAGTTGAAGCCGCCGATGCGGCCGTCGACGTCGCAGATCTCGCCGCAGAGCGAGAGTCCCTCCGCGCGGCGGCTCGCCATCGTGGAGAGGTCGAGCTCGGCGAGCGGCACGCCGCCGGCGGTCGCCTCGGCGTGGGCGTAGCCGCGGTCCCCGACGACGGGAAGGGTCGTCGCGGCAAGGAGTCCCGCGGCGCGGCGCCGGATCTCGCGCGACCACTGATCGACCTTCACCGCCGGATCGGCGCTCGCCGCCTCGAGGACCGCCCGCGCGAGACGCTCGGGAAGCCGCTCGCGGAGCCACGCAAGCGCGCCGCGCCTCGCCTCGCGGAGGAGCGAGGCGTCGATCGACTCGACCGTCTCGCCGGGAAGCCAGCAGACCTCGAGGGTCGCGGCGGGATCCTCCGCGCGGGCGTGGATCCACCGCCGGCTCATGTCGAGCGCGCAGGGCCCGGAGAGCCCGAAGTGCGTGCAGAGCAGGCTTCCCTCGACGCGGTCAAGCACCCTCCCGGTGCCGCTCCGCAGGACGAGCGCGCTCGGCGTCGCGACGCCGGAGAGCCCGCGGATCCAGTGACCATCCGCGAGGAGGAGCGGGACGAGCGAGGGCGAGACGAGCGGCGTGATCGAGTGACCCAGTCTTCGGGCGAACTCGTATCCGGCGCCGTCGGATCCGGTCTTCGGGAAGCTGCGACCGCCGGTCGCGAGGATCACCGACCGGGCCCGAAGCGGACCGCGCTCGGTGCGCAGCTCGAAGCAAGGGGCGTCGGCGCCCGCACCTGCGCGGTCGAGGGACTCGATTCCAAGCACGCGGCAGGGATGCCGGAGCTCGACGCCGGCGTCGCGCGCGGCGTGGAGGAGCGCGTCGAGGACGACCCGGGCGTCGTCGGCGACGGGGAAGAGCTTGCCGGTCTCCTCGCGCTTGAGCTCGACGCCGAGGTCACGGAAGAACTCGATCACCTCCGCGACCCCGTAGCGCCGCAGCACCTTGCGGATCGAGGGCGGCGTCGAGCCCTGGTAGTCCTGCTCAGAGACCTCGGCGTGGGTCACGTTGCAGCGTCCTCCGCCCGCGATCAGGATCTTCGCGCCGAGCGTGCGGGCGCCATCGAGCGCGACGATGGTCGCGCGACGGCGCTCGGCGTGCGCCGCGCGTCCCGCCGTGATCGACGCCATGAGCCCGGCGGCGCCCGCGCCGACGACCGCGAGATCGACCGCCTCGACCGTCGGCGCCTCGTGCATCGTCGGGATCATCGCCGGCATGGAGGAGTCAGGAGGCGCGGATCGACCACGCGGGCGAACGGCACGCGCCGCCTCGGGGGTCGCGGAGCGTAGCGGGGCATGAGGCGAGCACCTCGCGCGGGGCGAGCACCCCACCGCGGCGGAGCTCGCGCGGTTCCGCGATTCCGGCGAGGTCCCGCCGTCTGAGGCGAGTACCCGCCACACCCGAGGCGAGCAGCGCCGTATCCGACCCAACGGTCCCCGCCCCGATGGGCGAAACGATCGGCCGGATCCCGGGCGTCGAGGTTCGACGCCGCCGCGCCAGAGGACCACGTTGGAGGTTCAAGTCATGAGTCCCTCACGAGTGCAACCGTCTCGGTGCTGGCGCGGATCGACGAACGAGGCGTCGATGCCCCCGACTGCCTGCGCCCCCGGCGTCATGAACGCCGCGACGCTGGCGGTGCTCGTCGGCGGATCCCTCTTCATCGCGACCTCGCATCGCGCGGTCGCGCAGGACGCGACCTCGCCCAAGGTCACCTTCGCCGTCGGCAGCCATTGGACCGGCGGCTATGGCGGCAGCGTCCGCATCCAGAACCGAGGCGCCTCCGCGGTGTCGAACTGGGCGCTCGAGTACCAAGGCGGACCAAGCGTCGGCAGCCTCTGGAACGGGGTGCATGCGCTGCTCGCCGGCGGGCGCTCCCGCATCACGAACGCCGGCTGGAACGGCACGATCCCCGCGGGCGGCTCGGTCGAGGTCGGCTTCAACGGCATCGGCACGATGACCAACGACGTGTCGGACTGCCGGCTCAACGGCGCGCTCTCCGAGGTCGCCTACGACCTGCCTTCGGGCTGGACCTCCGGCGGCGGCTCGGGAGGCGGAGGCGGCGGTCCGCTGCCTCCGATCCAAGGCCCCACGGTGAAGTTCGTGGTGAGCGGCAGCTGGCAGGGCGGCTACAACGCGTCGATCTCCATCACCAACCACGACGGCTCGCCGATCGCCGGGTGGGTGCTCGAGTTCCAGGGCGGACCTTCGATCGGCAGCCTGTGGAACGGCACCTACACGAGCGCGAACGGGACGCGGCGGATCGCGGACGCCGGCTGGAACTCGACGATCAACGCGGGAGGCTCGGTCAGCGTCGGCTTCACCGGCGTCGGCACGATGACCAACGACGTGAGCGCCTGCGTCGTCAACGGCGTCGCCGCGAACGTCGTGTACGAGCTGCCCGCCGACTGGTACTCGGGCGGCGGCGGCTCGGGCGGTGGCGAGGCCGGCGGCGGCTCCGGTGGCTCGGGCGGTTCGGGCGGCGGCGAGTCGGGCGGTGGTGCGGGTGGCGGAGAGATCCCCGCGCCCACGGTCCGCTTCGCGGTCGGCAACCACTGGACCGGCGGCTATGGCGCGACCATCACCATCACCAACGCGGCGGGCGTCCCGATCAGCGACTGGGTCCTCGAGTATCGAGGCGGTCCGAGCGTCGGCAGCCTCTGGAACGGCAGCTATTCCGCCTCGGGCGGGGTCGCGACCGTCCAGAACGCAGGCTGGAACTCGACGATCAACGCGGGCGGCAGCGTGAGCGTCGGCTTCAACGGCCTCGGCACGATGACCGACGACGTCAGCGAGTGCCGCGTGAACGGACTTACCGCGACGGTGATCTATGACCTGCCCGCAGGCTGGACCGGGACCGGCTCGGGCGGCTCGGGTGGTTCGGGCGGCGGCGAGTCGGGTGGCGGCAGCGGCGGCTCGGGTGGCTCGGGCGGCGGCGAGTCG
>VGXO01000067.1 GCA_016873275.1 Phycisphaerae bacterium | reverse complement strand
GGCTTCGCCAGCGAGCCACCTCCCCGACCTCGCTGCGCTCGGTCGAGGAGGAGTTCCGGAATTCCGGAGTTCCGGAGTTCCGGATCGCGCGATCTCGACGTGGAGCGCTCCGGAACTCCTCCCCACGACGCAGTCGTGGGGAGGTGGCCTGCGAGCGCAGCGAGCAGGACGGAGGGGACCAACTCCGACGGGTTGCGTGCTTGCGTGCTTGCGTGCTTGCGTGCTTGCGTGCGCTGCGCGAGGCGAGCAACCCGTTGATCGGACCTCCCCTCCGTCTCGCTGGCTTCGCCAGCGAGCCACCTCCCCGACCTCGCTGCGCTCGGTCGAGGAGGAGTTCCAGAGTTCCGGAGTTCCGGAGCGTGCGATCGCGAAACTCGTCGCGTCATGCGACGCCGTCACCGAAGCCACGCCTCGACGCGCGAGCGAAGCACCTCCTCGACCGACGGAGCCTGCGACGCCGGATCGACCGGACGCGACCACAGATCGAGGTGCCCCGCGCCGTCGAGGACGAGGAGCTCCGCCTGCGGGCTCGCGGCGGCGATCGCCCGCGCATCCTCGAGCGGCGAGATCAGATCCGCTGCGCCGTGGACGATGACGAGCGGCGTCCGGATCGCCCGCGCCGCGTCGCTTGTCGAGTGCTCTCGCACGCCCAGGAACCGCAGCCCGGCGAGGAGCGCCGGCAGCAGCACGCCGACCTCCGCCTCGCGCGAGGCGAGCTCTGCCACGGCGGGCGTGCGGAGCCGCTCGTAGGGAGCGAAGGCGACGACGCCGCGGAGGTCGACCTCGTGGTCTCCTAGCGCCGCGGCGACCCGAAGCGCGACGACGCTGCCGAGCGAGTGCCCGACGAGGACGAGCGGCGGCGACGACGCCGAGCCGACCGCGCCGATCCCGCGGAGGATCGCGAGGACATCCTCGCGGTCCGCGTCGCCGAGGGTGCTCGCGCCCGGCGCGTCGCCGTGCCCGCGGAGGTCCGGGATCGCGAGGCGAAATCCCGAGGAGAGCCACGGCTCGAGGCGGCCGAGCCAGTCGAGGCGGGAGTTCCCCCAGCCGTGCAGGAGCACCGCAAGCGGCGCGTCCGACCGCTCGAGCGTCGCCTCGTCGCGTCCGACGAGCCAGAGCGGAAGCCCGGACGCCTCCACCTCCCGCCACGCCGCACCGACGGCGCCTGGATCGAGCGGTCGCCCCCGGGCGATCGCCCACCCCGCGGTGCGGCGGGGCGGATGGCGGAGCCGCCAGAGGAGCGCGACCACGTAGAGGACCGCGACGATCACGATCGCCAGCGCGAGGAGCCCAAGGAGCCCGAAGTTCATCGACGCCGGGGTCCCGAGGCGGGGCGGAGCGAGGCGACGAAGGAGAGGCTCATGCCGCAGTCATTCCTCGATCGCGGCGGGCGATCAGCGGACTCGCGCCTCGAGCGCCTCCGCCCGGCGGCGGAAGGCGGCGAGGTCGACGTCGAGGCGGGCGGACTCCGCCGCGGCGTGCGCGGCATCGCCGACGAGCGGCAGGTTGATCCGGACGTTCGCGGAGGCGGCGCGGAAGCCGGCGTCGGCGAGGAGCGCCGCGATCGCGAGGTCGCTCGCGAGGCTCTTGGCGGTGCGGTCGGGGAGCGTCTCCGCGAGGTCGAGGAGGCGCGATGCGAGGGTCATGACCCGCCGCGGCGCCTCGATCGCCTGCTCCGCCGCACGCCGCATCGTCGCGGCACGAGAGGGATCCTCCTTCGGGAGCTTCCAGACCGACTGCAGCCCTGCATACGCCCGCGCGTCGGCGTCGGCGGCGGCGAGCGCCTCGACCCGCATGCGGTCGAGCTCGGCGAGGATCGACTCGAGCTCCGCGCGGTGCGGCGCGAAGGCGGGCTTCTCGACGCTGTAGCGGAGGACCATCGAGCCGAGCGACGCGGCGGTCGCGAGGACGAGCCCCGCCGCGGCGCCGCCGCCAGGCACCGGCTGCTTCGCGGCGAGCGCGTCGAGGAACCCGCCGACGACCTGCCCGCCGAGCGGCGAGGTTCCGGTCGTCGAGGTCGTCGAGGTCGCCGCGCTCGTCGGGGAACTCGGGGGCGTCGTGGCGCTCATGCCCCGGCTCCGCGGAGCTCGCCGCCCACGCCCGCCCGAAGCGCCGCGGTGATCCGCTCGATCGCCGGCTCGACCTCCTCGTGGCGGAGGGTCCGGTCGGCGCGGCGGAAGACGAGCCGCATCGTCACGCTCTTCTTCTCCCCGAGCGACTTCCCGCGCCAGGTCGTCACGAAGCGGATCGCCTCGAGATGCTCGACCTTCGCCTCGCCCGCGGCGCGCTCGATCGCGCTCCAGGCGACCTCCTCCGCGACGACGACCGAGAGGTCCCGCTCGATCGCGGGGAACTGCGGCAGCTCCTCGATGCGGGGAGAGGGCGGATACGACGCGACGAGCGGCGCGAGGTCGAGTTCGGCGACCGCGACCGGTCGGTCGATCCCCGCGAGCGACGCGACGGTCGGATCGAGAAGCCCCATCACGCCAAGCGAGCCGGCGGCGCCGAGGGCGAGCCGCGCGGCGGGGGCGATCGCGGTCGCCTCGCCGTCGGCGATCGGCTCGACGCGGAGGACCTCGCCGGAGAGCCGGGAGGCGAGCCGCTCGATCGCGCCGCGGAGGCGTCGAACGGCGAGCTGCGGATCCTCGCCGCCGTCGACGGCGATCCCCACGATCCGCCGCTCGCGGTGCGAGCCGTCGGCAAGCATGCGGAACGTCGCGGCGACCTCGAAGACGCCGAGGTCGCGCTCGCCGACGCCCTCGTTCCGGGCGAGGACCTCGAGCAGGCTCGGAAGAAGGCTTGGTCGCAGGTTCGGCGTGCCGCCCGCCCGCTCGTCGTCGACGTGGAGCATCGACTCGCCGGGGGCGAGGAACGCGGTGGCGACCCGCGGCGAGACGAGGGAGTGCGTGACCGACTCGATGAAGCCCATCGCCGCGAGCGAGTCGCGGACGAGCCGCACCGCCTCGACCTCGCGCTGCGGGGCGGCGGGGCGGATCTCGAGCCGCTCCCGGACCGGGATCGCGTCGAGCCCATGGATGCGGCAGACCTCCTCGACGAGGTCGATCTCCCGCTCGAGGTCGAGCCGCCGCGGCGGCACCGTCACGCGGAAGACGGCGCCCGCCTCGCCGCCTCGCTCGCGCTTTGGGCGAAGGTCGAGCCGCTCGAGGATCTCCTCGACGCGGCGCTCCGGCAGGTCGATGCCGAGTACCTCACGCACGCGCGAGAGACGCAGGCAGAGGCTCCGCGGGTCGGGGATCGGGCGACCATCCGCGGCGACGGGACCGCGGACGGTGCCGCCCGCGAGCTCGAGGATCAGCGCGACGAGGCGCTCCGCCGCCGGGCCGACCTCGGCGGGATGCACGCCCCGCTCGAAGCGGTGGCTCGAGTCGCTTCGGATGTTGAGCCGCCGGCTCGAGGAGCGCACCGCGACCGGATCGAAGGTCGCCGCCTCGACGACGATCGAGGTGGTGCCGTCGGTGACCGCGGTCTCGGCGCCGCCCTTGATGCCGGCGAGCGCCACCGGTCGCTCCGCGTCGGCGATGACGAGGTCCTGCGCCGAGAGCCTCGCCGCCTTCGCGCCCTCGCCGAGGGGCAGGAAGGACTCGCCCTCCCGCGCCATCCGCACCTCGATGCGGCGACCGCGGAGGGTCGCGAGGTCGAAGACGTGCGCCGGCTGCCCGAGCTCGAAGAGGACGAAGTTGGTGGCGTCGACGAGGTTGTTGCGGGGGATCTGCCCGATCGACTCGAGCCGCTTCCGGAGCCACGCTGGGCTCGGGGCGACCCGCACCCCCTCGATCACCCGCGCGGTGTAGAGCGGGCAGCGGTCGGGGACGCGGTTCACCACCGGGAACGGCTCGCCGGAGGAAGCCACGCTCGAGGTCGCGGTCGACACCCCGCGGGACGCCGCCGGCGTCTTCAGGCGCCTTCCGGTCGCCGCGGAGATCTCGCGGGCAAGCGAGAGGTGCGAGAGGCAGTCGCCTCGGTTGCTCGTGAGCTCGACCTCGAGCCAGCGCTCGCCCTCGGAGGCAGTGCCCTCGTCGTCGATCGGGAACCCGACCGCGGTGAGGACCTGCGCGACCTCCTCGGCGGTGGCGGGGGGGTCGAGATGGTCGTTGAGCCAGGAGACGCCGGTCTTCATCGTGGCGGAAGGTACCGCCCGCGTGGCGGCGGCGGGGACGATCGGTACCCTTCCGCGGTGCCGTCCATGCGTTCCGTCCTCCGAGTCCTGCGATCGCCGCGTGTCCTTTGCTCGGCGGCGCCACTCATGATCGTCGCCGCGGCGACCGTCGCCTGCCTCTCCGCCTGCACGACGGCGCCCTTCGTGCCGGATGCCGAGAGGGTGCCCGAGGAGTTCTCGATCAACGCGACGGTCCTCCGCGGCGCCGCGGTCGCGCCGGTCCCGCGGGTCGAGCAGCGACCGGGTCGTTGGGTGCTGCTGCCGGATGGCTCGCTGCGGGCGTCCTCCACCGCCCAGCCCGACCATGGCTCCCGCCCGGGGGTCGTCCGGCACCTTCAGGAGTCGGAGATCGCCGAGCTCTGGTCGCTCGCGGTTCGGCTTGGGATCGGCGATCCGGCGGCGGGGGATCCGGTGGGCGATGCCCGGGCGATCACCGCGGGGCCCACCGAGCTCGTGCAGATCATCGAGTTCCATGGCGCCGGGAAGTCATGGGGCTTCGTCGCCCGCGGCCCCGCCGCCGATGGCGGCGACAAGGTGCTCGGCACGTTCCTGCGGGCGCTCGCCGAGCGCTCGTGGATGGAGGACCGACCGGCGGAGCTCGATCCGGCGGCGGCGATCCGCTACGACATGGGACCCGATCCCTACGCCCGCTACCGAGGTCAGCCGACGCCGTGATGACGCCCCGCGCCGCTTCCCGCCTCGCCTTCGCCTGCGCCTCGCTCGCGGTCGCGGTGGTGGTCGCCCTGCTCGTCGGCGGCTGCGCCTCCGGCACCGAGGTCTCGCAGACCCGCACCGCCGGTCGCAGCGTGAAGATCCAGGTGTGGCAGCCGAAGGAGCAGAGGATCGAGTTCTTCGAGGTGAGCAACCAAGGGGTCTTCGGCTGCTCGGGCGGCGTCGCGGCGCAGGGGCAGCAGGTGACCTGGGCACGCGAGCTCACGCCGGAGGAGATCGCGCGGCTTCTTGATCCGATGTCGAGCAAGGCGTGGTGGACCGAGCTTCGCGAGGCGGCGAAGGGATCGCCCGACGACGACGATCTTCCGCGGACGCAGATCTGGTTCCTCGGTCCCGGCGCCGATCAGGAGATCTCCTTCCACGGGAGCCTTCCGCAGGTCACGCCGATCATCGAGACGATGCGCTCGATCGCGATGGCGCGGTTCAACCCCAACCTCGACGCGCTCCCTCGCGCGGGCGAGGCGTTTCCGCGGTGAGCGCGTCCCTACCATCCGCCCCATGACCGACCGCCGCTCGACCGCGGACGACCCGATCGTCGGCATCGACCTCGGGACCACGAACTCCCTCGTCGCCTACTGCGACGAGGCGGGACCGCGGATCCTGCGGGACGAGTCGGGGCGGACGCTCCTGCCCTCGATCGCCCGGCTCGGCGGCGGGGCGGAGCCAGCGGTGGTGGGGCACCTCGCCCGCGAGTCGGCGGGACGCGACCCGGAGCGGACGGTCCACTCGATCAAGCGCCTGATGGGCCGATCGCTCGAGGACGTCCGCCGCGAGGTCGATCGCCTTCCCTATCCGGTCGTCGCCGGTCCGCGCGGGCTCGCCTGCGTGCGGGACGGCACCGCGATCCGCACGCCGCAGGAGATCTCCGCGCTCTACCTGCGGAGGCTGCGGGAGATCGCCGAGCGAAGCCTCGGGCGCCCCGTGCACCGCGCAGTGGTGACGGTGCCCGCCTACTTCGACGACGCCCAGCGGCAGGCGACCCGCGACGCGGGGCGGCTCGCCGGACTCGAGGTCGTGCGGATCGTGAACGAGCCGACCGCCGCGTCGCTCGCCTACGGGCTCGGTCGCGCGAGCGCCGGCGGCACCATCGCCGTCTACGACCTCGGCGGCGGCACCTTCGACGTCTCGATCCTGCGGATCGTCGAGGGCGCGACCGACGGCGACGAGGCGATCTTCCAGGTGCTCGCGACCGCGGGCGACACCCACCTCGGCGGCGACGACCTCGACGCGGCGATCGCGGCGGCGATCACCGCGCGGATCGACCGCGGTCGCGCGGAGTTTCACGCCGACTCGATCCTCGCCCGCCAGCGGCTGCGGCTCGCGTCGGAGGCGGCGAAGATCGCCCTCTCCGCCGCGGAGTCGACCCTCGTCGAGGTCGATCTTCCAAGCGGACGGATCGCCGAGGTGCTGACGCGGGCGGAGCTCGAGGCGATCGCCCGACCGCTCGTCGCACGGACGATCGAGCACTGCCGGCGCTCTGCCCGCGACGCCGGGATCGAGCCGCGCGAGGTGGACGCGGCGGTCCTCGTCGGCGGCTCGACCCGCATCCCGCTCGTCCGCCGCGAGGTCGAGCAGTTCTTCGGGCGGGCTCCCTACGTCGCGCTCGATCCGGACGAGGTGGTCGCCCTCGGGGCGGCGGTGCAGGCGGCGGTGATCGCCGGACGCCGCGCGGACCTCCTCCTCCTCGACGTCGTCCCGCTCAGCCTCGGGCTCGAGACGGCGGGCGGGGGCGTGGCGAAGCTCGTCGTCCGCAACAGCACGATCCCCGCCCGGGCGACCGAGCAGTTCTCGACGCAGGTCGATGGGCAGCGACACGTCCGCCTCCACGTGGTGCAGGGGGAGCGGGAGCTCGTCTCCGACTGCCGGAGCCTCGCGACCTTCGAGCTCCGCGACCTGCCCCCGATGCCCGCGGGGATCCCCCGGATCGAGGTCGAGTTCCTCGTCGACGCGAACGGCGTCCTCGGGGTCGCCGCGGTCGAGGCTCGGACCGGGATTCGGGCGGCGGTCCAGGTGGTCCCGAGCTACGGGCTGACCGCGGAGGAGGTCGCGCGGATCGAGCGGGAGTCCCTCGCCCACGCCCGCGAGGACATGCGGCGGCACCGGGTGATCGACCTGCGGGTGAACGCGGCGCTCGACGCGAAGTGGACCGGCGAGGCGCTCGGGCGGGTCCGGGACCGGCTCGAGCCGGCGTACGTCGCGAGCCTCGAGGAGCGCCTCGCGGAGGTCCGGCGGTTCGTGGACCTCGCCACCCGCGAGGTGGACGGGGTCGACGCGGACGCGTTCGGCGCCGCCCGCGACGCGCTCAACCGCGCGTCGATGCGACTCCACGAGGTGGCGATCGCCGAGAGCCTCCGAGGCTCGCCGGGCCCGGGCCCGGGCCCGGGCGCCTGACCAGGCGGCGCGGCGGCCGGCGGAGCGGGCAAAAGTTCGTGGGTCCGGCGGGTCGGACGAGATAGACTCCCGCCCTCGCGATGCGTCGCGAGCGGACGCGTCGGGACGCGTCCATCGATTCCCCTCCGACGGCCCGCGGCACGGGCCGGGAAGCGAGATTGGTCCATGACCCAGATGCAGTCGCCCTCGAGCGCCTCCACTCCCTCGACGGAGAAGCCGCGCGTCCCCCGCAACGGAATCGGGCCGGCGTGGACGGTCGAGGACTCCGCCGAGCTCTACCAGATCCGAGGATGGGGCAAGGGCTTCTTCGACATCGGTCGCTCGGGGAACGTCGTCGTGCGTCCCACCCGCGATCCCGCGAAGCAGATCGACCTGCACGAGGTCGTCGCGGGAATCCGCGAGCGCGGCTTCGGCACGCCGGTCCTCATCCACTTCGGCGACCTGCTCAAGCAGCGCCTCCACGACCTGCATGACGCGTTCGCGACGGCGATCCGCGACCAGAACTACCGCGGCAGCTACTCGGCGGTCTATCCGGTCAAGGTGAACCAGCAGCGCCGCATCGTCGAGGAGATCCGCCACTACGGCGAGCCGCTCGGCTTCGGGCTCGAGGTCGGCTCGAAGCCGGAGCTCCTCGCGGTGCTCGGGCTCACCGGCGACCGCCCCGACCGCCTCATCGTCTGCAACGGCTTCAAGGAGGCGCGCTACATCGAGTTCGTGATGCTCGCCGCGAAGCTCGGCCGCACGATCATCCCGGTGATCGAGAACCTCGCGGAGCTGCGGATGATCCTCGAGAGCTCCGAGCGCCTCGCGGTCCGCCCGCGGATCGGCGTGCGGGTCAACCTCTCGACCTCCGGCGTCGGCCGCTGGCGGCACTCGAGCGGCGTGAAGGCGAAGTTCGGTCTCTCCCTGCCCGAGGTGATCGAGGTGGTCGAGCTCCTCAAGGCCCGCGGCATGGCGGACTGCCTGCAGCTGCTCCACTGCCACATGGGAAGCCAGATCCACGACATCCGGCAGGTGAACGCGGGCGTGAACGAGCTCGCCCGGATCTACGTCGAGATGGTCCGCATGGGCGCGGGGATGAAGTATCTCGACGTCGGCGGCGGGCTCGGCATCGACTACGACGGCAGCCAGACCAACTTCGAGTTCTCGACGAACTACACCCTCGCGGAGTACGCGAGCAACGTGGTCTACCGCGTGATGAGCGTCTGCGACGAGTCCGGCGTCGAGCACCCGACGATCGTCACGGAGAGCGGTCGCGCCATGGCGGCGCAGCAGAGCGTCCTCGTCTTCGACGTGGTCGGGGCGAACCGCCTCGACCGCTTCGCGGTGCCCGCGGACGTCGACAAGAAGATCGCCGCCGAGAGCGAGCCGCCTCGGCCGCTCGTCGACCTCCTCGAGGCGTGGCAGCAGGTCTCGGAGCGCCGCCTCCTCGAGAACTACCACGACGCGCTCCAGGCGCGCGACGAGGCGATGAGCCTCTTCAGCCTCGGCTACATGTCGCTCGAGCACCGCGCCCTCGCGGAGCGGCTCTTCTGGTCCACCTGCCTCAAGATCCGCGACAAGGTCCGCAGCATGGACGAGGTCCCGGAGGAGCTCGAGGACCTGCAGGCGGGGCTCACCGACATCTTCTTCTGCAACCTCTCGATCTTCCAGTCGCTGCCCGACATCTGGGCGATCCGGCAGCTCTTCCCGATCATGCCGATCCACCGGCTCGACGAGCCGCCGCAGCGGCTCGCGACCCTCGCCGACCTCACCTGCGACTCGGACGGCAAGATCGACCGGTTCGTCGATCACCACGACATCCGGAAGAGCCTGCCGCTGCACGAGCTCCGCGACGGCGAGCAGTACCTCGTCGGGGCGTTCCTCGTGGGCGCCTACCAGGAGACGCTCGGCGACCTCCACAACCTCTTCGGTGACACCCACGTCGTCCACGTGAAGCTCGACGAGAACGGGCAGTGGTGGATCGACGAGATCGTCGAGGGCGACACCGTCCGCGAGGTCCTGCAGTACGTGCACTACGACGCGTCGCGGCTCCTCGCGGACATCCGACGCGAGTGCGAGCGGGCGGTGCGGACGAAGGCGATGACCGTCGGCGAGAGCCAAGCGCTGCTTCGGGAGTACGAGCGGGGGCTCTCCGGCTACACCTACCTCGAATGCGACGACGCGGCGCTCGATTGATGCGGCGGGATCCCGACCGCCGGAGCCTCCGGCGACGCTCGCTGGAGGACCGGCGGCCATGCTGCGCCTTCGCGCGGACGCCCCGCGCCCGCGTCGTGACGGGGACGCCGGCATGGCTCCTCGCGGCGGGCATCCTCGCCGCGTGGATCGTGTCGGCTGGCACGCTCGCCGGCGAGCTCGTCGTCCACTACCACCGTCCCGACGCCCGCTACGAGCGGTGGAACGTCTGGGCATGGCTGCCCGGCGCGGCGGGATCGGCGCACGCCCTCGACGCGACCGACGGCTTCGGCGCGGTCGCCCGCATCGACCTGCCCGACGACGCGACCCGCGTGGGATTCCTCGTGAGGCGCGGCGAGTGGGAGCGGAAGGACGTCGCGGAGGACCGCTTCGTCGAGCTCGACCGCGACGGCATCACCGAGATCTGGCTCCTCTCGGGGGATCCGACCATCCACCTCGCTCCGCCGGCGATCGATCCCCGACCGCGACCGCTCGGCGCGTACCTCGACCGCCGCGACGAGGTGCTGCTCGTGACCTCGCGTCCGCTCGGCGAGGAGGCGCTCGGCTCGGTCGAGGTCCTGCTCGAGCGAGGTTCGGCGCCGCGGCCCCTGAAGGTCGCCGCGGTCGAGCCGCTCGCGATCGAGGACTCGCGACCGATCACGCTGATCCGGCTCGCGGATCCCGTCGCGGACGAGGAGATCGCGTGGCTCGGCGTGCGGGGCGAGGGGTTCGGCACCCTCGCGGTCCTTCCCCGCGGCGTCCTTGATGATCCAGCGTTCCTCGCCCTCGACGCCCGGCTCGCCGCGGACTGCACGCCGACCTCGACCCGCTTCGCGACCTGGTCGCCGACCGCCGAGCGGGTCGAGCTCCTCCTCCTCGATCGCCCCGACGGCGAGGGCTCGCCGGCGAGCGTGCCGCTCCTCCGCGCCGAGGGCGGCGTCTGGCAGGTCGAGGTGCCGGGCGACCTGCACGGCGAGCGATATCGATACCGCTTCCTGCATCGGGGCACGCCGCGCGAGGCGCCGGACATCCATGCCTTCGCCGCGACGCCGGAGGGCGACGCCTCGATCGTGGTCGACCTCGACCGCGTGGCGCCCGAGGGCTTCGGCGAGGTGCCGGCGCCGCGGCTTGCGCAGCCGACCGACGAGGTGATCTACGAGATCCACGTGCGGGACTTCTCGATCGCCGATCCAGACTGCCCGCCGGCGTGGCGCGGGCGCTACCTCGGGTTGACCCGCGGCTCGGAGGGCGGCGAGGGCGACGCGGATGGCGTCCGCTCCGGGCTCGCGCACCTCCGGGAGCTCGGGATCACCGCGGTGCACCTGCTTCCGGTGCATGACTTCGACGCGCCGCTCGACTCCTACAACTGGGGCTACTGGACCTCCTTCTTCAACGCGCCCGAGACGACCTACGCGGTCGATCGGCGCGATCCGCTCGGGGCGATCCGCGAGCTTCGCGCGGCGGTCGCCGCCCTGCACGCGGCGGGCATCCGGGTGATCCTCGACGTCGTCTACAACCACACCAGCTCGAGCGGCGACTTCTCGCCCTTCGAGCGGACGGTGCCCGGGTGCTACTTCCGCACCTCGATCGACGGCACGCCCTCGAACGACGCCGGCGTGGGGAACTCGATCGCCGACGAGCGGCCGATGGTCCGGAAGTTCATCCTCGACTCGCTCGAGCACTGGATGCGGGAGTACCGCATCGACGGCGTCCGCATCGACCTGCTCGGCACGCACGAGCCGGAGACGGCGCGGGCGATCGTCGAGCGGATCCGGTCGATCCGACCCGACGCGACGATCTACGGCGAGCCGTGGACCGGCGGCGGTCGGATCCGCTTCGGAAAGGGCAGCCAGCGGGAGATGAACCTCGCGGTCTTCAACGACCACTTCCGGAACGCCCTCCGCGGCGACCTCGACGGCACCGCGTCGGGCTTCGCGAACGGTCCGGGCGGGGACCGCGTCGCGATCCTCCGCGGCGCGATGGGCTCGATCGACGACTTCGCGACCGAGCCGATCGAGGTGATCAACTACGTCTCGGCGCACGACAACCTGACGCTCCTCGACAAGATCCGCCGTGCCGCCCCGGGCGCCGACGACGCGACGGTGGCGGCGATGCAGAAGCTCTCGATCGGGCTCGTGCTCGTCGCGCAGGGGATTCCCTTCCTCGAGGGCGGCAGCGAGATCTGCCGGACGAAGGGCGGCGACCACAACAGCTACGTCTCGGGCGATGCGGTCAACCAGTTCGACTGGTCGGCGAAGGCGGCGTGCGACGACCTCTCCCGGTTCGTGGCAGGTCTCGTCGCGTTCCGCCGGGCGCACCCGGCGCTCCGGATGACCGACGACGCGATGATCCGCGAGGCGGTGCGTCCCGTGTCCCTCGGCGAGATCGTCGCCTGGCGGATCGACGGGCGTCCGTCCGGCGATCTGCTCGAGGAGATCCTCGTCCTCGCGAACGGCGAGCCGCGGGCGATCGAGGTGGGGCTTCCGCGGGGCGAGTGGTCGGTCTTCGCCGACGCCGAGGGCGCCTCGGCGTCCCCGCGCGGCACCCTGCGGGGAGCCGCGATCCTGCCTGCCTACTCGATGCTCCTGCTCGGGCGGTGAGGCGGGGGGGTGCTCCGGAACTCCTCCCTGACGGAGCGAAGCGACGTCGGGGAGGTGCCGAGCGAACGAAGTTCGCGAGGCGGAGGGGAGGTCCGATCAACGGGTTGCCGCCTCGCGAAGCGATTGCGCAGCGCTGCGCTCGCAACCCGTCGGAGTTGGTCCCCTCCGTCCTGCTCGCTGCGCTCGCAGGCCACCTCCCCACGACTGCGTCGTGGGGAGGAGTTCCGGAGCGCTCCACGTCGAGATCGCGCAGTCCGAAACTCCGGAACTCCGGAACTCCTCCCTGACGGAGCGAAGCGACGTCGGGGAGGTGGCTCGCTGGCGAAGCCAGCGAGACGGAGGGGAGGTCCGATCAACGGGTTGCTCGCCTCGCGAAGCGATTGCGCAGCGCTGCGCTCGCAACCCGTCGGAGTTGGTCCCCTCCGTCCTGCTCGCTGCGCTCGCAGGCCACCTCCCCACGACTGCGTCGTGGGGAGGAGTTCCGGAGCGCTC
>VGXO01000066.1 GCA_016873275.1 Phycisphaerae bacterium | reverse complement strand
GCTGGCGCCGATCCGGATGACCGCGGTCGGTCGTTCGCCTACCGGCCCGGCTTCGCCTCGCCCATCGATCCGTCGCCGCGGAAGGTGAAGGACCGATCATCGCGGGTGCCGCGCACGCCGTCCGGACCGGCGGCGCGGAGCACGCAGAAGACGACCTCGCCGGGGCGATCGATGATCGCCGGATCCTCGCCGAGCTCGACCTCGAGGGGCTTCTCCGCCGCGTCGAGGAGGATCGCCGCCTCGACCGCCGCGAGGATCGCCTCCCGCGCCTCGGCGGGCGGTCGCGAGGCCCGTGCCTCGTCGGCTCGCCACGCCGCGAGGAGCGCCGCCGCGGCGGCGCGGGCGTTCTCCTCGGTCGGCGAGAGGTACTCCTCCTCGATCGCGCGGCGCATCGGGTTGTCGCCGCGACCAAGGTCGGGACGCACGGTGAAGGTCGCCCCGACGATCTCGGAGGGGTAGTGGTTGTTGGTGCGGTCGGCGTCGGCGATCTCGCCGAAGGGGTCGAGCGACACGGAGACCGGTCGACGCGTGGTGACGAGGAGCTTCGAGGTCGCCTGGGGATTCCGCCGCCAGATCTCCGCGGGCAGGACGAGGAACTCCTCGCT
Organism: Phycisphaerae bacterium; assembly: GCA_016873275.1. Lineage (GTDB taxonomy): Bacteria > Planctomycetota > Phycisphaerae > Phycisphaerales > SM1A02 > VGXO01. The sequence goes on along the minus strand of VGXO01000066.1, from coordinate 12,427 downwards.
CCCGTCCTCGTAGCCGATCCGGAGCGGCAGCGGCATCACCACGCCGCCGAGGTTCCGGAAGCGGACCACGGTGAAGAACTCCGGCGCCGACCAGAGGTCGCGGTCCTCCTCCGGCATCGAGTCGAGCCAGCGGCGGTACGCGCGGCGGTCCTCCGGCGTGACGTCGAGCTCGTCGAAGCGGTCGTAGAAGTCCTCGAGCGCCGGGAAGCGGTCGGTGCGGCGCACGCTGCCGGCGTCGCGCTGCTGGCTCAGCGTCGGCGGGCGATCGTCGCGGTCGGCGCGGCGGAAGGGCTTGTCGAGGTCGGGATCCCCCGAGTCGAGGCGGAACGCCGTCACCCGCTCGATCGCGACGTCCACGTGCTCGGCGGAGTAGAACCAGCCGCGCCAGAACCAGTCGAGGTCGACGCCGCTCGCGTCCTCCATGGTGCGGAAGAAGTCGGCGGGCATCGGCCGCTTGAACGCCCAGCGCCGGCAGTACTCCCGGAAGGCGAAGTCGAAGAGGTCGCGGCCCATCACCGTCTCGCGGAGGATGTTGAGCGCCGCGGCGGGCTTCGCGTAGGCGTTGTTCCCGAACTGCAGGATGCTCTCGCTGTTGGTCATGATCGGCTGGTGCTGCGGATCGATCATGGAGCCGACGATCGCCTGCGGCTCCCCGCGACCCTGGCTCCACTTCTCGTCCCAGCGGCGCTCGGCGAGGCGCTGCACGAAGGTGTTGAGCCCCTCGTCCATCCAGGTCCACTGCCGCTCGTCGCTGTTGATGATCATCGGGAACCAGAAGTGCCCGACCTCGTGGATGATCACCGCGATGAGACCCTTCTTCGTCCCCTCGCTCCAGGTGCCGTCCTTCTCCGGGCGTGGCCCGTTGAAGGTGATCATCGGGTACTCCATGCCGCCGACCGGTCCGTTCACCGAGATCGCGGCGGGATAGGGATACGGATAGGCGAGGTCGCTGTAGCACTCGATCGCGTGCGCGACCGCGTGGGTCGAGTAGCGCGACCAGAGCGGCTCCGCGGCGTTGGGCCAGAAGCTCATCGCCATGGTCGAGCGGCGACCGGACGCGGGGTCGTCCCGCCCCGGCACCGCGACGCCCCACGCGTCCCAGATGAACTTGGGGCTCGCCGCCCACGCGAAGTCGCGGACGTTCGACGCGGTGAACCGCCAGGTGCGGCGGTCCCGTGCGCCCGCGGCGGCGAGCGCGCGGTCGCGGACCTCGTTCGCGAGCGCCTCCTCGGGCGTGACCACGTAGATCGGTCCGTCGGCGTCCCGCGCCTCCCGCAGGCGATCGCGCTGCGTCGGCGTGAGCACCTCCGCGGCGTTCGCGAGCTCGCCGGTCGAGGCGACCACGAAGGTCTCCGGCACGTCGATCTCGACGTCGTAGTCGCCGAACTCGAGGGTGAACTCGCCCTGCCCGAGGAACTGCTTGTGCTGCCAGCCGGTGACGTCGGTGTACGCGCAGAGCCGCGGGAAGAACTTCGACACCAGGTAGATCGCGTTCTCCTCCTCGGGGAACCACTCGTAGAGGCTGCGACCGCGACCCTGCCGCTTCTCGCGCATCGGGTAGTGCCAGCGGACGGAGAACTCGAGCCGCGAGCGCGGCGCGAGCGGCGCCGGAAGGTCGATCCGCATCATCGTGCCGACGATCGTGAAGGGGAGCGCCTTGCCCGACGCGTCCTTGACCGACTCGACGGTCACGCCGCCCTTCCATCCGCGGTTCGCCTCGAGGGCGCGCAGGAAGGGCGCCTCCTGCGGCTCTCGGAGGTCGGGTCCCGGATCGGCGAGCAGCGCCTGCGAGTCCTTCGCGTAGCGGTTCGGCTCGAGCTGCAGCCAGAGGTAGGAGAGCGGATCGGGGCTCTCGTTGCGGTAGGTGATCCGCTCCTCGCCCTCGATGCGGTGCCCGACCTCGTCGAGCCGCACGCGGATCCGGTAGTCGGCGCGGTTCTGCCAGTAGGCGGGTCCCGGCGCGCCGGAGGCGGTGCGGAAGTCGTTCGGGGTCGGAAGGATCTCCTCGAGCTGCCGGAACTTGTCCTCGGGGGCGAGCCGCTCGATCGCGATCCACGGACCGTCGTGCAGCTCATGCTCTCCGGCAAGCGGCGGATGCGCCGCGACCATGGAGCCCGAGGCAAGCGAGAGGAACGCGGCGCACGCGAGGATTCGGCTCATCCCGCGAGTGTAGGGACGACCGCCCGACCGACCGTCCGAGTCCGCCCCATCGGCGGTCGTGCCCGCGTCCTCACGCGCCCGCGGCGACGAGGGAACCTCGGCACGACGCGACCTTCCCGCCGTGCGCCCGCACGAAGCGACCAAGCGCCATCAGCGGGAAGTAGAGGCGGTAGAGGTGGTAGCGGAGGTAGAAGACCTTCGGGAAGCCGGTGCCGGTGAACTCCGTCTCCCGCCACGAGCCCGCGGGATCGCCGTCGGGGTTCCGCGCCGGGTCCGCGGCGGCGACCTCATCGAGCTGCGTGCGGCAGAGCCATGCGATCGCCCGCGCGAGGTCGGGATCGTCGGCGCCGTACACCTCCTGCAGCACCATCGCGGCCCAGGCGGTCTGCGAGGCGGTCGACGGACCGCTGCCGACGAGCGACTCGTCCTCGTAGGAGTTGGCGGTCTCGCCGAAGGAGCCGTCCGGCTTCTGGATCGACTTCATCCAGGCGCCGGCCCGCTGGATCCACCCGCTCGACCGCGGCTCGCCGCAGCGGATCGGTCCGATCACCGCCTGCCAGGTGCCGTAGATGCCGTTGACCCCCCAGCGCCCGAAGAACCAGCCGTCGCGCCGCTGGTGGGACTTGATGTAGCGGATCGCCCGCTCGATGGCGGGATTGCTCCGGTCGAGCCCGTGCCAGGAGAGGCACTCGAGCACGCGACCGGTGATGTCCGGGCAGGAGGGATCCTGCATCGCGTTGTGGTCGGCGAAGGGGACGTGTTCGAGGATCGCCCGATGCCGGGTCCGGTCGAAGGCGGCCCATCCGCCGTCCTCGTTCTGCATCGAGAGGATCCACTCGACGCCGCGGCGACCGGACGCCGAGTTCTCCCCGCCGCCGGTGCGCTCGAGCGCCATCGCGACCATCGCGGTGTCGTCGACGTCGGGATACCAGGAGTTCTCGTGCTCGAAGAACCAGCCGCTGCCGCGGGCGCCGCCGGGAACGTTGCGGATCCAGTCGCCGCGGAAGGTGCACTCCTTCCCGCGGAGCCACGCCGCGGCGCGGCGCATCGACGCATCCGACTCGTCGAGCCCGCAGTCGGCGAGGGCGTAGAGCGCGATCCCGGTGTCCCAGACCGGCGAGAAGCAGGGCTGCAGGCGGATCCGCCCGCTCGCCTCGTCCTCGATCATGAACTCGTCGAGCTCCCGCTCGGCGCGCCGCACCATGGGGTCGGTCCGCGGTCGTCCCAAGGCATGCATGACGACCTGCCAGTAGACCATCGGCGGGAAGATCGCCCCGAGCCCCGAGGTCGGGGCGGGCGTGTCCTGCCCGGCGCGGGTCTCGATCCACGTGATGCACCGCTCGATCGACCGCCCTCGCCACGGGCTGCCGCCGAGGGCGCGGGCGCCCTTGAGGAGGAGGTCGACCACCTTGAAGAAGCCGCGCCAGAACGCCGGCGAGTCGGCCTTCATGGGCAGGCGGTGCCGCGCCCTCTCGTCGAGGTAGAGCTCGTCGATGTGGAGGGGCGCGGGGAGCTCGCGCACCGGTCGAAGCGCGCTCGTCACCGCGAGCGGCACGATCATCGTGCGGGTCCACGCCGCGACCTTGTCGAGATGGAAGTAGGACCACCGCGGCAGCAGGACGATCTCCGGCGGGATCTCCGGCATCGCCTTCCAGGAGACCTGCCCGAGGCAGGCGAGGAAGAAGCGGCTGTAGGTGTTGATGCGCTCGGCGCCGCCGCGCTCGTGGATCCGCTCCCTCGCCATGCGCATGTGCGGCGCGTCGATCGGGTCGCCGAAGAGCTTCAGGACGAAGTACGCCTTGACCGTCGCGCTCACGTCGATCGCGGAGCCGGGGTACTGCCCCCAGCCGCCGTCGGGTCGCTGCTGGTGCCGCAGTTGGTCGGCGATCCGCCGCAGCGCCTCCGGACCCCGACCGTCCGCGAGCGGCTGGTCCTCCTGCCGGAGGATCCACTTCATCAGCAGGTACTCGCTCTGGAGGATGGAGTCGCCCTCGAGCTCGGCGCACCAGTGCCCGTCCTTCTTCTGGAGCCCGCGGAGCGCCTCGAGGGCGCGTCCGGCGGCGAGGGCGGCGCGGTCGGCGATGGCGGCGGAGTCGGTCAACGCGAGGGTCCGGCGGGAAGGCGGCGCCCGCGGCGATCGGTCCGCCGCGAGGGGCGGGGATGGTACGGGGTCGCGGGGAGGGGGTTCAAGGACGGGACCGCATCTTGAAGGGGGTCGGGCGGTCGCCTAAGGTCCAACCCCCTCCATGAGCATCGTTCTTCCTACCAGTCCGGTTCAGGAGTCGGCGCTCCGCTCGATCTGGGGAGTCGAGCTCGAGCAAGCCGCGCTTCATGCGCTGGTGTGCGAAGGATGCCGCTCCGGTCGTCTGACGCCGCGCGAGGTCGGCGTGCTGCTCGGATTGACCGATCGGTGGTCGGTCGAGCGATGGCTCGCCGAACGCGGGGTGACGCGTGCCTACGGGGAGTCGGAGCTGGCGCACGATCGGACCGCGCTCGCTGACGAGCTCGGCGCGGTCGAGTGAGCGTCGTCGTCTCGGACAGCTCGCCGCTCAACTTCTTGGTACGCCTCGGCGCCGAAGGCGTGCTGCCTCGGCTCTTCGGTCGCGTCCTCGTGCCGGACGAGGTGGTCGCGGAGCTCTCGCATCCATCCGCGCCCGAGCTCGTGCGGGGCTTCGCCGACCGCCCGCCCGCCTGGCTCGAGGTCCGGACGCCGAGATCGACGCCGGAGATTCCGCGCCTTCATCGCGGCGAGTCGGCGGCGATCGCCCTCGCGATCGAGTTGGAGTCGAGGCTGGTCCTGATGGACGACCGCGCGGCGCGGCACGAGGCGATCCGGCGAGGACTTCGCCCCGTCGGGCTTCTCGGCGTGCTTGATCGCGCCGCGCGAGCCGGACTGATTCCGCTGAGGGAGACGCTGCAGGCGCTTCCGTCGGACTACCGAATCGATCCGGCGCTGGTGCGTCGCCTGCTCGAAGAGCGTTGAGGAGCGCCTACCTCACCTCGCGGATCGCCACCGGTCGCCGCTCCCGCGCCGAGCGGATCGCCGCCTCGAGCACCCGCTGGGTCTCGTAGGCGTCGGCGAAGTCGGGGATCGGGGCGACCGGCTCGCGGCCGGCGAGGTCGAGGGCGATGTCCGCGCACTCGCTGACGAAGCCGTGCTCGTAGCCGATGAGGTGCGCCGGCGGCCAGTACGCGGCGGCGTAGGGATGGTCGCCCGCGTTGGTGCACATGATGCGGCTCCACCCGCGGAGCGCCGACGGCAGCGTGTCGTCCCACCAGAGGAGCTCGTTCATCCGCTCGAAGTCGAAGCGGAGCGAGCCCTTCTCGCCGTTCACCTCGATCTGGTTCCGGTTCTGGTTGCCGGTCGCGAGGCGCGTCGCCTCGAAGGTGCCGACCGCGCCGCCCGAGAAGCGGGCGAGGAAGAGCACGCAGTCGTCGACGGTGCTGCGGCCGCGCCGCGAGGACCTCGCGCCGCCCTTGCCGGAGATCGCGCCGCCTCCGCCGCCGGGAAGGTCTCGCTCGGCGACGAAGGTCTTCTCGATCGCGCCGGAGACCTCGCTGAACTCCTCGCCGGTGACGAACCGCGCCATGTCGATGATGTGCGCGTTCAGGTCGCCGTGGGCGCCGGAGCCCGCGACCTTCGCGTCGAACCGCCAGAGGAGCGGCGTGCCGGCGCGACCCCAGTCCTGCAGGTAGCTCGCCCGCACGTGGAAGAGCCTGCCGAGCCGACCCTCCCGCACGATCCGCCGCGCGAAGGCGATCGCCGGGCAGCGGCGGTAGTTGAACCACACGTAGGTGCGAAGCCCGCGCCGGGCGGCGGCCTTGGCGGCGATCGCCATCGAGCGAGCCTGGTCGAGCGTGGCGGCGAGCGGCTTCTCGCAGGCGACGTGCTTGCCCGCCTCGAGCGCCGCGATCGACATCTCGGCGTGCAGGTTGTTCGGGGTCGCGACGTCGACCAGCTCGACCGCGTCGTCGGCGAGGATCGTGCGCCAGTCGGTGGTCGCGCCCTCCCAGCCCCAGCGTCGCGCGAAGGTCGCGGTCTCGCGCTCGTCGCGCCCGGCGGCGAGGAGGAGCCGCGGTCGGCGCGGCAGGTCGAAGAACCGTCCGGCGCCCGCCCAGCCGGTGGAGTGGGCGCGACCCATGAACTTCGTGCCGATCAGCGCGATCCCGATCCCGTCGCTCGCGCGGGCGGTCGTCCCGGCGGCGCGAGCCTTCTTCTTCGCCATGCGATGCTCCTTCGCGACCCCGGCAGCATGCTACCGATCAGCGGCGCGGCGATCGGGGCACCCGCCTCGACGGAGCGATCGCTACTTCGACGCGCGGGAGAGGAGGGCGAAGCTCACCACCGGCTTCGTGCCCGGCTGGGTGCGGAGGACCTCGAGCGTCCCGTCGGGCAGGAGCCGCGCAAGCAGCGTCCCGTTCTCCTCGGTCTCGACGAGGGCGAGGCTTCCCTGCGTGAAGCTCGCGAGCCCGAGCACCGACTCCTCGTGCGAGGAGGTCACGTCGCCATCCGCCTCGTGACCCTTGAGATCGACCGCCGCGGTCCAGCCCATGGTGCCGCGGACGACGCCGTCGGCATCGACCGTGATCTTCAGGGTCTGGATCACCTCGCCGTCGCCGATCGAGTTCACCGCGAAGGCGGGCCCGCTCCAGGTGCCGCGGAAGGACTCCGGCGAGTACCTCGCGGCGCGAGGCGCCGAGGCGCACGCGACCGGGAGGAGCAGCGGAAGAAGGAGGAGACCGGCTCGAATCGTGCGTCTCATGCGGGACTCCGCGGATCGTTCAGGCGCGGGCGGCGGGGGTGAAGGTCATGCCGCTTCCGCAATAGAAGTTGACGAGGTCGCCGGTCGAGAACTCCCGCACCGACTGCTCCGGGTCGAGCTCGAGCCACATCGGGACCACCACGTCGGCGAGCATGCGGTTGGCGGAGGGATCGGTCGCCATCACCGTGCCCTGCACGATCCGCGGATGACCGAGCACCGGCTCGATGAAGCGGCCTCCGGCGCCCGCGCGGTGCATGCGGAGCGCCTTGCCGTGGATGACGCCGCTCGTCCGCTTGCCCGCCTTGGGGAGCCGCGACGCGTCGCCCGCGATCGCGAGGTGGATCTCGTACGAGGTGCCGTCGAGGGCGAGCCCCACCCGTCCGTCGCGGATCCACGCGACGCGGGCGCGGCAGAGGTCGTCGATCGCGGAGGCGGCGGCATCGGCGGGGACGTTCATCGGGACTCCTTTCGCCGGCGTCGGTCGCCGGCGGCGCGAGGCGGAAGGGTACCCGCCGCGGCGGGATCCTCCATCCGCGGCGGCGCGGAGGAGCCTCGCGGGCTCATGACTCCTCGATCCGCCCATCCCGCAGCCAGACCACGCGGTCGGCGCGGGCGGCGACCGCCGCGTCGTGGGTGACCATCACGATGCAGAGCCCGCGGCGGTGCTCCTCGCCGAGGAGGTCGAGGATCCCGGCGCCGGTCTTCTCGTCGAGGTTGCCGGTCGGCTCGTCGGCGAGCAGCACCCGCGGCTGGTTCACGAGCGCCCGGGCGATGGCGACCCGCTGCCGCTCGCCGCCCGAGAGCTCGCGCGGTCGGTGGCGCAGGCGGTGCCCGAGCCCGAAGCGGTCGAGGAGCTCGCCCGCCCGCGCGACGACCTCCGGCCGCTGCGCCCGCCACGCGAGCGGCAGGCGCCCGACCATGCCGGGCAGCATCGCGTTCTCGAGCACGGTGAGCTCGGGAAGCAGGTGATAGAACTGGAAGACGAAGCCGACCTCGCGGTTTCGGTAGCGGTCGAGCTCGCCGCGCCCCATCGAGCGGATCGATCGCCCCTCGAAGCGGACCTCGCCGCCGTCGGCGCGATCCACGCGGTCGAGCCCGCCGAGGACGTGGAGCAGGGTGCTCTTTCCCGAGCCGCTCGAGCCGCGCACCGCAAGCCACTCGCCGTGGGCGACCGCGAGGGTCGCGCCCTGCAGGACCGGCACCTTCACCCGACCGAGGTCGTAGGTCTTGCGCACCTCGACCGACTCGAGGATTCCCGCGGGGATCGTCGGGGGAGTCGGCGAGGCGGCGGTCGCGGGGCGGGGGTCACTCATAGCGGAGCGCCCTGACCGGATCGACGTCCGCCGCCTTCGCGGCGGGGATCGCCGCGCCGAGCACGCTGAAGAGGACCGCGCCCGCCATGGTGAACCCGGTGAGCCACGGATCGACGCGGCTTGGGATGCGGTCGAAGTAGTAGACGCTCGGGTCCCACATCACGGCGCCCTCGTGGAGCCCGAGACCGACCGCGATCGCGCCGAGGAGGATCGTGGCGAGCGACCAGATGAGCCCGTGCAGGAGCGAGCCCCGCGCCGCCGCGACGATCGCCCCGAGGAGCGAGGCGCCCGCGAGGACGCCCGCGAGGACGATCGACCAGGTCGGCGCCGGCTCGCCCATCGCGTCGTGGATGAGGTTGATCCGCGAGACGACGAGCGCCCCGAGTCCGAGCCCAAGCAGCGCGCCGACCACCCCGAGGACGAGCCCCCACTGCAGGAAGATCCAGAGCACGCCCGCGCGGGAGGCGCCGATCGCCCGCAGGATCCCGATGTCGCGGGTCTTCTCGTGGACGATCGCCCAGAAGATCGAGAGGACCAGCGCCGCGCTCACCACGTAGATGATCGAGAAGAGGACGTTCATCAGCGCCCGCTCCTTCTCGACCGGCGCGATGAGGTCGATGAGGCGCTCCTCCCAGGTGCGGATGTCCACGAAGCCGGGCGGCTTCACCTTCGCCTCGGGGTCGTCGTCGATCGCCTTCGCGAACTCGTCGTACGCCGCGGCGACCCGCATCTTGAGCTCGTTGGGCGTGAGGCGATCCGCGCCCTTCACGAGGATCGTCGTCGCCCGCGCCGGACTGCGACCGATCACCTTCGGGCGACCCTCCTCGTCGAGCTCGCCGTCGGGGTCGTAGAGCGGTCCCTCCGCCATGCGGAGCAGGCGCTGACCCTCCGCGAGGCCGATCAGGACGCGCTGGCTGTCCACCTGGTAGACCTTGCTGAAGAACTCGTTCGCGATGCGGAAGCGACCCTCCCGCGGCTCCGAGATGCGTCCGCCCGCGGAGACCGGCACCAGCGCGAGGGTGAGGTCGTGCCGCGGCATCCACGCGGCGTCGGGCTCCGGTCGGTAGGTGCCCTCGCGGGTGCGGCGGTTGAAGGGGGAGATCTCGATCCCGAGGATGATCGAGGGCTCCGCGCCCGGGTCGTTGATCGCCATCGCCTCCGCGAGGCGGTCGAACTCGCGGTCGAGCCGAGGATCATCCGCGGCGAGCGACTCCGCGACCTCCGGCTCGGGCGTCCGCCAGTAGATCGCGTCCTCGAACCCGGTGACCTTCGCGAGCGAGCGGGGATCGACCGCCCACACCTGCACCGGCTCGGGGCGGCTCTCGCCGGAACGCCCGTAGGGCATGCGGGCGAGCCCGAAGGTCTCGATCACCGGGCTCGCGGCGGCGACGCCGGGGGTCGCCTCGAGCACCTCGATGAGCCGCTCGTAGTGGGGGATCCCCACGATGTCGTGGGTGATGATCACGTCGCCCATCAGCGTGCGTCCGCTGTCGCGGAGCATGTCGAGGAACCCCGTCATCACCGAGACCACGATCACCACGAGCGCGACGTTCAGCGCGACGGCGAGCACCGCGATCAGCGGGATCACCCGCGAGACGAGGTATCGGTTGGCGAGGAGGGACGCGTAGACCATGGAGGGACCGCGGCGGCGATCATAGATCAGGACCGCGGCTCCTCCGGTCGCCGCGCGGCGGTCGTGGAGTCGCCCGCGAGTCGCCGGTCGGGCGGAGCACGGAGTCGGAGGCGAACTCGCGGAGCAGGGAGGGCGGCAGCCCGAGGTCGGCGACCACCACCTCGCCGAGGAGCTTCTGCGCCGGGATGAAGCGCATCGCGGGCTTCGCCGCCGCGAAGGTGATGGTGAGGTCCGCCTGCACCGCGGCGCCGAGGACCTCGCCGCGGTCCGCGTCGAGTCCGGAGGGCAGGTCCACCGCCACGATCGGGGCGTCGAGGCGGTTGATCGCCGCGATCGCCTGCGCGAACTCGCCGGCGACCGGTCGGTCGAGACCGGTGCCGAGGAGCGCGTCGATCACGAGCGATGGTCGGCGGGGCCAGGTCGACGGATCCGCGCCGACGACCTCGAGCGGCGATCCCGCGGCGGCGAGGCGGTCGACGATCGCCTGCATGAGCGCCGCATCGGTGCCCGCCCGCGCGGCGCCCACCCGCGCGACGACGACCGGTCGCTCGGCGACGGCGAGGTGGCGGGCGATGGCGTGACCATCGCCGCCGTTCGAGCCGGGACCGCAGACCACCAGGATCGGTCGCGCGGGGCTCGGGCGGGTCCAGGCGGGCGATTCGATGCGCTCGATCTGCACGATCCGTTCGATCCGTTCGACGACGAGGCGGGCGACCTCGAGCGAGGCTCGCTCCATCAGCAGCAGCCCGGGGATCCCGAGCCGCGACGTCGCCGCCGCGTCGAGCGCGCGGGCGCCCTCGCGGGTGAGGATCAGGGCGCGGCGCCGCCGCGGGGCGGTCGTCGGCGGGCTCGGCTCGTCAGGTCGCGGTCGGCGGGGCATGGCTCTTCAGGAGAGGGTCTTCAGGAGAGGGTCTTCAGGAGGGGACTTCAGAGGGGCATCTTCAAGGTGGAGCGCAGGATCTCGGATGAAGGAACCCATGGGGCGAAGGCGCGAGGGGCTGTCCGGCCGGACGAGGGCGGCGATTGCATCCCTTCGGCGGCAAGGCACTTGCCCCCCGCTCTCCGGGCGTCATGCTCTGAGATCGATGGAGGTTGAGATCGTAGAGGACACGCGTGCTGCCATGTGTTCTGCCACGCGTTCTGCCATGTGTTCTGCCACTTGGGGTCGCACATCGAAGTGCCTCGGGACGAGCCGCCGGTGATGGTCCGCGTGGACGGCGGAGTGACCGAGGGATCACACGGCGCGTTCGTGGAAGACGGATTGCTTGGTGGCGGCAACCCGGATGAACTTGAGGCACCGCGATTGACGCTCATTCTCAGCGATCCGTTTCCGACCGCCGACGTCTCCGGGCCGCGAACCTCTCCCGACCGCCCGCGTCTTCCAACCACCCGCCTCTTCGAGTCTCGCTCGACCGGGGAACACCCCCACGGAGCCACGATCATGCATGCCACGCTCTCCCTTGCCGTCACGGCGGCGATCTGCGCAGGCGCCTCGGCGAGCACGTGGGACCGGCTGCTCTCCGACTCCTCCTGGTACGTGCCTAGGGAGAACCTGCTCGCCTACATGACGAGCACCACCAGCTTCATCGAGCCGCCGCCGCTCGTGCTCTGGGATCAGACGCTGTGGAGCCTTGGTGACTCCCTCGACGGGCACTTCACCGGCTCCGCGCAGGCGACCTTCTTCGTCACGCCGGAGTTCTCGTTCAGCTCGACCACCTCGATCGTCGGGATCGCCACCGAGTCCGGCCAGATCAGGATGCGGTTCACGTCGACCTCCGACGGCAGCACGGTCATCGGCGTCGGTCAGTTCCGTGAGGTCGACGGCGCGACCGCGATGCAGATGCAGATGATCTCGGGGCAGGCCGGCAGCGCGTACACGACGCATTGGGCGTACATGCTGTCCTATGACCCGAAGACCTTCACGCCTCCGGACCCGCTGCCCAACGGCGATCTCATCTCGATGGAGTGGGCATGGACCTTGGGCACCACGTGGAACTACCAGAGCGACCAGCTCTTTGGTCCCGGCGGCGTGGGCAGCTTCACGATCACCAACTACCGAAACGGCTACTTCTGGGGCGCGGGAACGGGTCCCGACGGATCGTCCAACGAGTCGTTCACGCTCCTCGGGTCCATCACGCCGGAGGGCAACGTGCTCTTCAACGTGCTGGCGGAGTCGGACTCGCCGACGCTCGTGACCCTCGCCGGGCAGGTGACGGGCGGACCGCTCGACGGCTGCATGGTGCTGCGGACCTACGAGTTCTCCGGCAGCGTTCCGGCGTTCGGCCCGGAGGGCTTTGCCGACCTGGTGCCGCAGCCTCCGTGCGCCGCCGACGTCAATGACGACGGTCGGATCGACGGCGTGGACCTTGCCGCCGTGCTCGCCGCGTGGGGCACGAACGGGCAGGGCAAGTTCGACGCGGACGTCAATGGCGACGGCATCGTCGACGACCAGGATCTCGCCATCCTCCTTGGCGGCTGGGGCACGTGCGAGTAGGCGGTCGCTGAGGGCGATCGCGGGGCGATCGCGGGGCGATCGCGCGCAATCGCGCGGGGCAATC
>VGXO01000065.1 GCA_016873275.1 Phycisphaerae bacterium | reverse complement strand
ACCCTGTGGTGAACCTTCGCACGAACTCCTTCCGACGCTTCGAAGGTACTCCTGGATCGCCGAAGGTCCTCGGGATTTCTCCTCCACCGACGCCGCCGAGCCCGTCCGGGAGGATCGACCGGACCGCTCCGCTCGGGAGCGCGGGTTATAGTCACCCCCTCGTCCTCCCGGAACGGAGCCGGGCGGGGCGGAACCTCCTCGAACCCCTCCGGCTCACCCCTTCTCCGCCACGGAAACGGAACTCCATGCCTGCCCGCCGCTACCTCTTCACCTCCGAGTCGGTCTCGATGGGTCACCCCGACAAGCTTGCCGACCAGATCTCCGACGCGGTCCTCGACGCGATGCTGCGGGTGGATCCCCGCTCCCGCGTCGCCTGCGAGACCCTCGTGACCACCGGACTCGCGGTCGTCGCGGGCGAGGTGACCTGCGGCGGCTACGTGGACATCCCGACCATCGTCCGCGAGACCGTGCTCAAGGCGGGCTACGACGACGCGCGGAAGGGCTTCGACGGCAAGAGCTGCGGCGTCTCGGTCGCGATCGGCAAGCAGTCGCCGGACATCGCCCGCGGCGTCAACGAGAAGCACGAGGGCAAGGCGAAGGAGCAGGGCGCCGGCGACCAGGGGATGATGTTCGGCTTCGCGTGCCGCGAGACCCCCTCGCTCATGCCGCTGCCGATCGACCTCGCCCACCAGCTCGTGAAGCGGCAGGCGGAGGTCCGCGAGAAGAACCTGATCAAGGGTCTGCGCCCCGACGCGAAGAGCCAGGTCACCGTCGAGTACGAGGACCTCACGCCGATCCGCATCGACACGGTGGTGCTCTCGACCCAGCACGACCCGATGTGGAACGGTCCCGCCAAGCAGGCGGCGCTCAAGAAGCAGGTGATCGCGAAGATCATCAAGCCGGTGCTCGGGAAGTGGTGGAACCCGAGGATCACCGTCCACGTGAACCCGACCGGGCAGTTCGAGGTCGGCGGTCCCCACGGCGACTGTGGCCTCACCGGACGCAAGATCATCGTGGACACCTACGGCGGTCGCGGTCGCCACGGCGGCGGCGCCTTCAGCGGCAAGGATCCGTCGAAGGTGGACCGAAGCGCCGCCTACATGGCCCGCTACATCGCGAAGAACATCGTCGCCGCCGGTCTCGCCGACGCGTGCGAGGTGCAGCTCTCCTACGCGATCGGCGTGGCGGAGCCGACCTCGGTCCTCGTCGACAGCCAGGGCACCGGCAAGGTCTCCGACGACGTGCTCTCGCAGCTTGTCCGCAAGCACTTCCGACTGACCCCCCGCGGGATCATCGAGTCGCTCGACCTGCTCCGGCCGATCTACTCGGCGACCGCGACCCATGGGCACTTCGGCCGCACGCCCGGCGAGGGCGGCGCCGGCACGTTCACCTGGGAGCGGACGGACAAGGCGGACGCCCTCAAGAAGGACGCGGCGAAGCTCGCGAAGGCGTGACCTCGCCGTGACCGTCCTCGACGCGGACGCGCCCCGGGCGATCGCGACGGAGCGCGTCGCGGCGCTCGCGGAGCGCTTCCCCGACCTCGGTCCCGGCGATGCGCTGCGCCCGGCGCCGCCGCTCGCGCGGGCGATCGAGCAGGAGGTCAGGCGCCGCTGGCTCACCCTCGAGGCGGTGCTCGCGTCGGTCCTCGACCGGAGCGAGCCGCGACGGCTGGAGCCGCGGCTCCGCTCGGTGCTCCTCGTCGGCGCCGCGCAGCTCCTCCTCCTCGAGGGCGAGCCGGATCACGCGGTGGTCGACGAGGCGGTGTCGTGGGCGAGCGCCCGGATCCGCCGCGGCGCCGGCTCGCTCGCGAACGCGGTGCTTCGCCGCGTCGCGTCGCTCCGCGCGGAGCGCCTCCCCGCCGCGGATCCCTCGGTCCGCGCGTTCCATGATCGCCGCGACCTGATCCCCCTCGCCGACGGCTCGGCGTGGCGCCTCGCGTCGCCGATCCTTCCCGAGGAGCCGATCGACCGCCTCGCGGCGCAGACGAGCCACGGTCGCGAGCTCCTCCTCCACTGGACGAGCGCGCACGGCTTCGCGGCGACGGTCCGACTCGCGGCGCACGGGCTGATGGTGCCGCCGCTCGTCGTCGCCGGCGAGCTCGGCGAGGATCCTCGCCTCGCGCCGCACGACCGCGGAGGGTTCCGGATCTGGACCGGACCGATCGACGAGCTCGCGGGCTTCCTCGCGAGGCATCCCGCCGCGCGGGTGCAGGACCCTGGAAGCGCCGCGCCGGTCGAGGCGACCCGGATGCTTCGACCGCGGCGGATCCTCGACCTCTGCGCCGGTCGCGGCACGAAGACCCGGCAGCTCGCGGCGATCCATCCGGATGCGGAGATCGTCGCGGTCGAGCCAAACGAGCGGAGGCGGCGCGACCTCGAGGCGCTCGCCGCGGGCGAGCTTGCTGGTCGGCTGCGGGTGCTTCCGCAGTCCCGCCTCGCGGAGCTCGCGGGATCGATCGACCTCGCGCTCCTCGACGTGCCCTGCTCGAACACCGCGGTGCTCCCGCGCCGACCCGAGGCGAGGTACCGCTTCTCGCGTCGATCGCTCGAGGAGCTCGCGAGGCTCCAGCGCGACATTGCCGTCGCGGCGTCCCCGCTGCTCGCGCCCTCGGGAGCGGTGCTCTACGCGACCTGCAGCCTCGAGCCCGCGGAGAACGAGCGGCAGGCGGCGTGGATCGCCGACCGCCTCGATCGACCACGGCGAGCGGCGGAGGTGCGCCTGCCGAAGGGTGTGCCGGGCGAGGAGCCAAGGCACTACGAGGACGGCGGCTTCCACGCGCTCCTCGGAGGCTGAGCGGTCGTCGACGCTGCTACCATCCGCCCCTTCGCGCCCGCGCCTCGGTGAACGATGAACGCCGCCGCCCGATCCATGAAGCTCCTCGACCTGATCAGCCGCGACGCCGTCCGCGTCCCGCTCGCGGCGCGGACCAAGCAGGAGGCGATCGACGAGCTGGTGGACCTCCTCGCGGCGAAGAACAAGATCCCCGATCCGGCCGGGCTCAAGCGGGTGGTCTGGGAGCGGGAGATGCAGCGCTCCACCGGGATCGGCGAGGGCCTCGCGATCCCGCACGGCAAGTGCCCCGGGCTCACCCGGATGCTCGCCGCGGTGGGCAAGCCGACGCAGCCGCTCGAGTTCGACGCGATCGACCACAAGCCGGTGCGGATGGTGATCCTGCTCGCGTCGCCGGCGGACCGCATCGCCGAGCACATCCAGGCGCTCGGTCGCATCAGCCGCATGATGGCGGACCCGGCGTTCCGAAGCGCGGCGTACGCGAGCGAGGGCGCCGAGGCGCTCTTCGAGCTGCTGAAGTCCGCGGACGCCTGACCAGAGGCGAGGCTACTCGTCCCCGCCCTCGCTGCGATCGGTCGAGGAGGTCGGCACCCGCGCCTCACCGCGACTCACGGCGCCTCACCGGGACTCCGGCGCCTCCCGCAGCCTCGCCGCCTCGTCGAGCTCGCGGGTCGCCTCGTCGTCGCGACCGATCCCCATGAGGAGCTCGCCGAGCGACTGGCGCAGCCGCCAGTCGCCGGGCTCGAGCTCGATGGCGAGGCGCATCTCGGCGACCGCCTCCTCGAAGCGTTCGAGCCGCCCGAAGCCGAGCGCCTTCGCGCGGTGCGCGAAGGGATTGTTCGGCGCGATCTCGAGCGTCCGGTCCACGAGGGCGATGCCCTCCTCGACCGCGAGGTCGTCCTCGCCCCGCTCGATGAGGACGAGCGAGAGCCGGCGAAGCGCCCGCAGGTCGTCGGGCGCCGCCGCGGCGCCGACCCGCGCGAGCTCGATCGCCTCGGCGAAGCGACCCTCGCTCTCGAGGTAGGCGATCGCCTCGTCGCGGAGCGCCCCCCACTGCGGTCGGGTCTCGACGAGACGGCGATGGAGCGTGACCGCCTCCTCCTCGCGACGCTGCGAGATCAGGAGCCGCGCGAGCCCCGCCTCCGCCGCCTCCGTGGAGCCGTGCCGCTCGATGCTGCGGCGAAGCGTCGCCTCGGCGCCGGCGAGGTCGCGGAGCACCGCCTGAAGCCACGCGACGCGGAGGTCGATCCGCGCCTGCCAGGTCGAGAGCAGCCCGATCCCGCCGTCGCCGACGAAGCCTGCGCGGCGGTAGAGCTCGATCGCCCGCCGCGCGTCCGCCGCCATCGCCGGCGAGGGCTCGAGGGCGTTCTCGCCGAAGACCGCCTGCGCCGGCATCGTCACCTGCCGATCCGCCCGCTCCGCGAGCGCGAAGGAGGCGTTGACGACTCCGGCGTGCGCGACGAGCGCCAAGGCGACCGCGGTGCCCGCCAGCCACGCCACGCCGCCCGATCGCCATCGTCCGTGCAGGCGGAGCTGCCACGCGTGGAAGCGGACGTTCGGATCGCGGAGCAGGCGCCACGACTTCCACGCGAGGAAGGTCATGCAGCCCGCGATCCCGGAGGCGAAGAGGAGCGGCACCGCGTCGTAGACGCCGCGCACCGCGAGGAGCGTGACCACCGCGAGGATCGAGAGCCAGATCTCCTCGCCCCAGGAGAGGTCGTAGACCTTCCTCGGGCGCGACGCGGGCTCGATCGCGATCGGACCTCGCGCGACCGAGTCCTTGCGGAACGCCGGCGATCCGAAGCCGTAGTAGAGCGCATCGTTGGGGCAGACGCTGACGCAGTCCATGCACTTCATGCAGCCCGGATCGACCACCATCCCGTAGTCGCGGACCTCCTCGTGGACGCGGACGTTGCTCGTGCAGACCGCGGTGCAGTGCCCGCAGTGCTCGCAGTCCGAGGTGACGCGGATGCGTCCGACCGCGAGCTCGTCGAGCGGCGCGAAGAAGCCGCCGTAGGGGCATCCGTAGGTGCAGTAGCCCTTCGAGCCGAGGAAGTAGACGCACGCGAACCCGCAGATCAGCAGGAACGGGACCGCGACCGCGACGCCGGGGAAGGTCCGCCAGAAGTCCTGCGTGGTGAGCTCGATCGACCAGCCGGGCCAGCGGAGGTCGGGCTCCACGAAGGGCGCGACCGCGAGCCGGTAGACCACCGGCCACGCGAACATGTAGAGGGCGAGCGCGAGCGGCAGGTAGACGAGGAGGCGCGATCGGAAGGGCTTCGGTCGGACGCCGAGCTTGCGCATCATCCAGCCGCAGAGGTCCTGCAGCATCACGACGTGGCAGCCCCACCCGCAGAACCATCGCCCGAGCACCGCGGTCGAGGCGAGGGCGAGCGCGAAGAAGATGAAGCCGACGGTGACGACGCCATGCTTGAGCGTCTCCATCGACTCGGAGGGCTCGATCGGCGCGAGGGTCGTTCCCTGGATCCACCACTGGATCACGTGCGCGATGATCAGGAGCTGCACGATCCCGAGGACGACCGCGCGCTTCCAGCCGTTGCGGCTCGGACGGATCGCGATCGGTCGCTCCTTGGAGGGAAGCACGGTCAGCGAGACCGCGGCAACGACCGGTCGCGAGCAGTTGGCAGCCATGGCGCGACCGGATGCTAGCGGTCCCGTCCCCGGTCGCCGCGGCGGCGGGAGCGGCGTGGCGCGGACCCTATACTCCGCCCCCCCGCTCCCCGACGGGTCCGGCGAGATGCCCGCGCAGCGCGACTACTACGAGATCCTCGGACTTGGACGGTCGGCGACCGACGAGGAGATCCGCGCCGCGCACCGTCGGCTCGCGCGGCAGCTCCATCCGGACCTCAACAAGGCGCCGGACGCGGCGGCGAAGTTCAACGAGGTCCAGCGGGCGTACGAGGTCCTCTCCGACGCCGAGAAGCGGAAGAAGTACGACCAGTTCGGTCACGCCGGCGTCGATGGCGCGGCGGGGGGACCGGGCGGACCGGGCGCTCCGCAGGGCGCGTCGTGGCAGGAGATGGATCCCGAGGCGCTGCGGGACATCTTCGGCGACATGTTCGGCGACGGCTTCGGCGGGGCGCGGGGCGCGGGCGGCGGACGCCGCCGCGGTCGAGCGGCGCCGCGACCCGCGCCCGGACTCGACCGCGAGTTCGAGGTCCCGGTCGGCTTCGCGACCGCGGCGAACGGCGGCACCGAGCAGCTGCGGATGCGCGATCCCGAGGGCGGAGTCGAGACGATCGACGTGCGGATCCCCGCGGGCGTCGGCGACGGGACGAAGCTGCGGGTGCGCGGTCGCGGCGAGCCGGGACTCCACGGAGGTCCGCGCGGGGACCTGATCCTCACCGTGCGGGTCGGCGCGCATCCGTGGTTCACCCGCGACGGGCTCGACCTCTCCGTCGAGGTGCCGGTCACGATCGCCGAGGCGGCGCTCGGCGCGACCATCGACGTGCCGCTCCTCAAGGGTCGCGTGAGCCTGAAGGTCCCGCCCGGCACGAGCAGCGGCGCGAGGCTCCGCCTGCGCGGCAAGGGGATCACCGACGCGAAGGGCGCCAGCGGCGACCTGCACGCGGTGATCTCGATCGTCGCGCCGAGGGAGCTCGCCGCCGAGGACCGCGCGGCGCTCGAGGCGATGGTGCCGCGGCTCGGCGATCCTCGCGCTGCCCGCCCGTGGGCGGGCGGCTGAGGCAAGGACGCCTCGCCTCGCTAGCGCCGCGCGTCGAGCAGCCTCGAGAAGGTCCTTGGATCGAGCACATCGAGCGACTCGACCACCAGGTCCGCGTCGACGAGGTCCGCGCGGGTGCGTCCCTTCGAGGCGAGCCCGATCGACGCCATCCCCGCGCGGCGGGCGGCCTCGATCCCGGCGGGCGCATCCTCGACGACCACGCAGCGCCGCGGCTCGACGCCGAGCCGGCTCGCGGCGAGCAGGAACACCTCCGGGTCCGGCTTGCCGTGGCGCACGTCGTCGCCGGTGACGACGGCGTGGAAGAGCTCCGCCGCCTCGAGCCCGCGCACCGCGAGGCGCACGTTCTCGGGCGGCGCCGAGGATCCCACCGCGAGCGACCAGCCGGAGGAACGAAGCGAGGCGAGGAGCGGACGACCGCCCGGCATCGCCGGAAACCTCGCCGCGATCGAGTCGCGGAAGAGGGTCTCCTTGCGGTCCGCCCAGCGGGCGATCGCCGCGTCGTCGGGTGCCGGGCGTCCGGCCCACTCGTGGAGCTCGCGGATGATGGGAGGGTTCGTGCGACCGAACTGCGCCGCGAACTGCGCGAGGGTCAGCTCGTGCCCGATCTCCCGCGCCGTCGTCCGCCATGCGGCGAGGTGGGCGTCATGGGAGTCGACGAGGGTGCCGTCGAGATCGAAGATCGCGGCGTCGCGGGGACGAGTCATCGGGTCATTCTGCCCGATCCCGACCAGGCGCGTCGTCGCTCCGGCGACCTCGGTCGCTCCGCTACATTCCCGTCCATGAACACCCACGCCGCCAGCGCCGCCGGTCGGATGCGCGTCTACGCCCTCGTCCTCGTCGTGCTCGGGCTCGTCGGCTACGGGCTCGCGTGGAGCGAGGCGAAGGCGCCTCCGAGCCCGACGCCTGCCGAGGCGGAGGTCGAGGCGGCGGTCGATGGCGCCGCGACCGAGGCGCCCGCCGCGGCGCCCTCGCTCACGCCGCTGATCTTCACGTTCGGTCCGGCGCTCCTGATGGTCGTGATGTCCTGGATGACCTCCCGCATCGACCGCTCCAAGGCGCTCGCCATGATCGGGATCCACCTCGGCATGCTGCTTCCCTTCGTCCTCGCCGTCGCCTACGCGGTGGTCGGATGGGGTCGCCTCGGGAAGTGGCAGGCGGGCGAGAAGCCGCTCTCCGCGGTGGTGCTCTTCGCGGTGATGGTGCTCGCGAGCCTCGCCGCGGGCATCGCGGTGCTGCAGACCCGCCCCTCGAAGAGCGAGCGCGGCGGCTGAGGATCTTCGGGGGATCCGATCGCCGTCGCCCCGGTTGGTCCCCGGCGTCGTGATCAGCCACGACGCGACGCGAGGTCCGCGACCATCGCCTTCGCGAGCTCGAGCAGCGTGAGCGGCGCCGATCCCTCCGCCTTGTTGTTGGCGATGACGAAGACCTCGCGTCCCCGGTCGAGCTGGGCGAGGCACCAGGCGACCGACTCCGCGCGGCTCCCGGGATCGGGCTCGCGGATCTCGTCGAAGGGCTCGTAGAGCTCGCGGGCGCCCTCGTAGGTGTGCTCGCGGCGGAGGAGCCAGCGGAGCACGGCCGGCGATCGGACCCGATCGTCCGCGTCGCCGAGGAGCCGTCGCTGCTCCGCGAGCGGCGGAAGCGACGGATGGATCGCGTGACCGACCGCGATGCCCCGCGCGGCGAGGAGCGCGGCGAGCGCCGGACCGAGCAGCGGGCGATCGCGCAGCTCGACCGCGAAGTCGCCGACCGGCAGCGCGTCGAGG
The DNA here is from genome assembly GCA_016873275.1 of Phycisphaerae bacterium. GTDB lineage: Bacteria > Planctomycetota > Phycisphaerae > Phycisphaerales > SM1A02 > VGXO01. Next base: position 5,205 of record VGXO01000065.1, on the reverse strand, counting down.
AACGCCTCGAGGCTCCGGAGGAACGGCGCGACCTCGACGCCGCGGAGGGACATCTCGGGAAACTGGAAGAGGATCGTGCCGAGCGAGGCGCCGAAGCCATGCTGCATCGGAAGGATCACCTCGTCGCGGGCATAGGTCGCATCGAGGAAGCGGGCGCCCTCGGTCGAGCGATGGGTGATTGCCCGGTGCGCCTTCGCGAGGAACCTGAATCCCTCGCCCGCCTGCGCGGCGAGCTCGCGGCACTGCGCCGCGGTCATCGGTCGGTAGAACGCGCGGTCGAGACCGACCGTGCGAAGGAGCGGCGAGCGGGCGTACTCGGGAAGTCCCTCCCGCACGAGCCTCGCCTCGCTCGCCGGTCGGTCCGCGCCGTAGACGAGTCCCGCCCAGCCCGGGAAGGTCCACGACGAGGTGCCGAGCCTGAGCAAGCCCGGCAGCGAGGCCGCGAGGCGCTCGACGTCCGGCTCGCGCAGGCGCGGCTCGGGTGGTCGGTCGTCGGGGAAGAGCCCCGGCTCGTCGCGTGGATCTCGTCGCCTCGCCATCGCCTGCATCATCGCCGCTTCGGGCGTCCTGCCGGTCACGCCCGCGACGATGGGCGCGTCATGCGTTGACCCAGCCGGTCCGGCGGATCCGCCGCTCGAAGGTCCCGTCGGGGCGAAGCTCGAGCTCCGCGAAGCCCGGCAGGCTGTAGTCGGGATCCGCCTTCCACCACGCGCCGGAGACGGCGCCATCGCAGCAGTAGGCGATGCCATCCACCTCGCATCGGTCCTCGAGATGCATGTGCCCCGAGAGGCAGAGCCTGACGCGACCGTCCTCGCGGAAGAGCCGGTGAAGCGCTGGTCCATCGAGGTGCATCTCCGATCCGGAGACCCGTCCGTGGTCGCCGCGGTCGTAGTCGCGGTCCCAGGTGAGCGGCGTGAGCGAGAGGATCGGGATGTGCGAGACGACCAGGACCGGAAGTCGGTTGGCGGCGAGGTCGGCGACGAGCCACTCGCGTTGCGGCGGCGAGATCCTCCCCCGATAGCCCTTGCCGCCGTCGCTCACGACCGAGTCGAGCACCACGAAGTGCCAGGCGCCGAGGTCGAAGCTCCGCCAGCTCGAGGCGAGACCCAGCTCGTCGAGCGCCTTCTGCATGCCGTAGTCCCGCTCATCGCCGGAGGCGCCGGACTTCTCGCGATCCCAGCCCCACAGATCGTGGTTGCCGAGGCAGTGCTCGACCCGGACGGGCGAGGATGCCATGAGTTCCTTGAAGAGCCGCCACTGTTCCTCCGCCCGCGACCGGGTGGTCGCGAAGGAGTCGAAGATGAGGTCGCCGCCGGTGAGCAGCAGGTCGGGCCGGCGCGATCCGGAGGTCGCCGCCTCGATCGCCATCGCGGAGCCCTCCACCGAGCGCCGCTCCGGACAGACGTGCCAGTCGTTCATGTGGACGATCCGAAGCGTCCCGTCCGAGGGCGGCTGGCCCGGGAGCTCGGCGGTCGGCGGCGGCGATGACGACGGCGACGCGGCGAAGGACCGACCGGCGACCGCTGCGGCGATCGAGGCGATCGAGAGGCGGGCGAAGTGGCGACGGTCGATCGGCGTCTCGGCGTGCGGACGCGGGCGGTCTTGGAGGTCCCGGAGGTGCTGGTGGTCCTGGTCGTCCTGGTGGTCCTGGCGTCGAAGCATGCGGTCCTTTCTGCGAGGTCAAACGCTCGCGCAGGCAGCATGGAGGCCGCGGCGACGATCGACGGAAGCCGCGTCCGATGATCATGCCGTCCGCGAGTTCAGGACGTGCATCTGCTCGAGATAGGGAACGATGCGGGGATGGCGACCGGAGACGAACTCCTCGAAGGGACCATCGAAGAGGATGGTCCCTCGATCGAGCATCACCACCCGAGGTCGGAGCCGCCGCAGCAGCTCAGTGTCATGGGTGACGACGATGCTCGTCCGGAGGTCGTCATGGCGGTCGGCGATCGCCGCCGGGCGACCCTCGTGGGTCCGACGGATGAGCTCGTGGATCTGGAGGCACATCTCGGGATCGAGCCCCGAGGTCGGCTCGTCGTAGAGGATCAGGACGGGGTCCATGACGAGCGCCCGGGCAATCGCCACCCGCTTCGCCATGCCGCCCGAGAGCTGGTCGCGGTCCCGCTCGAGCACCAGCGCCGGATCGAGCCCGACGTCCTCAAGCGCCCGGCGGGCGAGCGGACGGATCTCTGCCTCGGTCATCGACTTCACCTCGCGGAGCTCGATCGCGAGGTTCTCGAGGACCGAGCCCGTCAGGAGCGCATTCCGTTGGAAGACCACCGCCCAGTGCTTGCGGATGTGGTCGAAGGTCGCCTCGTCGATCGCCGCGAGGTCGCGCAGCGGAGGGCAGCCGTCAGCCCCCGGCGGCACCTCATGGTCAGCGACGAGGACGCGACCGCTATCCGCACGGAAGTGCCCGGTGATGTGCTTCAAGAGCACGGTCTTGCCGCAGCCGGAGCCCCCGACGATCGCCACCATCTCGCCACGATCGACCCGAAGATCGACCCCGGCAAGCACTGGCTTGCCGTCGAACGCCTTGTGGAGATCCTCGACGATGACCTCGGGTGCGGTCGTGGGGGGCATGGGCGGAGCGTAGCGAGCCTCGTCTCCTGCCCTTGCCCCGAGTGATCGGGGGAGGTGTCCCCAGACGGTCGATGCGATCGAGACAAAGGTCGATGCCGCGGCGCGATGCCTCCTCCGGTCTCCTGGATCTCGAAGCAGAGGAACCTCACGCCGACCTTCCGAGACTGGAGTGTCGAGACCGCCTGCCGAGACCGCCTGCCGCCACCCTGACCTCAAGGGTCCGCTGCGTGCGCCGGTCCGAGTCCCAAGCGTCCCCGTTGACCGAGTCCAAACTCCGACGAGATGCTCGTGGGATCGACCGGAGCCAGTGACATTGGAAAGCGGGACCGGGGACGAGGGACCGGGGACGAGGGACCGGGGACGAGGAGCCGGGGACGAGGAGCCGGGGACGATGGACCGGGGACGAGGGACCGGGGACGAGGAACCGGGGACGAGGAGCCGGGGACGAGGAGCCGGGGACCGGCGACCTGAGCCTCCGACCGGAGGACCCGGGGCAAAAAGCAACGCCCCCGGCGCAAACCGGGGGCGTTGGGTATTCAAGGAACAGTCGGGATGCCTTCGCCACACGTCACCGTGGGGCGTTCCGCTCGAGGCGGACGAGGCAGTGTTGACGAATTCGGCCGCAGATTGCTCTGCGAGCCGTCTAAGTAAATCCCTTAGAAAGGAGGTGATCCAGCCGCAGGTTCCCCTACGGCTACCTTGTTACGACTTAGTCCCAGTCACCAGCCTCGCCGTGGGCACCCTTGAATTAGGGCGACTTCGGGCGCTGCCAGCTCCCATGACTTGACGGGCGGTGTGTACAAGGCTCAGGAACGTATTCACCGCGGCGTAGCTGATCCGCGATTACTAGCGATTCCGACTTCATGCAGGCGAGTTGCAGCCTGCAATCCGAACTGGGGCGGGTTTTGGCGATTTGCTCCACCTTGCGGTCTTGCATCGTTCTGTACCCGCCATTGTAGCACGTGTGCAGCCCAAGGCATAAAGGCCATGAGGACTTGACGTCATCCCCACCTTCCTCCGGTTTGACACCGGCAGTCTCGCTAGAGTCCCCGGCATGACCCGATGGTAACTAGCGACAGGGGTTTCGCTCGTTGAGGGACTTAACCCGACACTTCACAGCACGAGCTGACGACAGCCATGCAGCACCTGTGCACGTTCCGCCCTTGCGGGTGTGGCCCCACTTTCATGGGGTTGATCCGTGCATGTCAAGCCTTGGATAAGGTTCTTCGCGTTGCTTCGAATTAAGCCACATGCTCCACCGCTTGTGTGAGCCCCCGTCAATTCCTTTGAGTTTTAGCCTTGCGACCGTACTCCCCAGGCGGCGCACTTATCACTTTTGCTTCGGCCAGGAGGGCGTCAAACCTCCCCGACCTAGTGCGCATCGTTTACGGCGTGGACTACCGGGGTATCTAATCCCGTTCGCTCCCCACGCTTTCGTGCCTCAGCGTCAGAACAAGCCCAGTGGCCTGACTTCTCCTTTGGCGTTCCGATAGATATCTACGCATTTCACCGCTCCACCTATCGTTCCGACCACCTCTACTTGCCTCAAGACCTGCAGTTCACCGAGCAATTCCCCGGTTGAGCCGGGGGATTTCACAAGATGCTTTCAGGTCCGCCTACGCACGCTTTAAGCCCAGTGATTCCGATTAACGCTCGAGCCCTCTGTATTACCGCGGCTGCTGGCACAGAGTTAGCCGGCCCTTCCTTTGGGTCTGGTCATTGAGTTCCTAGACCCTGACAGCAGTTTACACCCCGAAGGGCTTCAATCCTGCACGCGGCATTGCCCCGTCACGCTTTCGCGCATTGCGGAAGATTCGTTACTGCAGCCTCCCGTAGGAGTCCGGGCAGTGTCTCAGTCCCGATGCGGCGGGCCGTGCTCTCACACCCGCTACCCGTCTTCGGCTTGGTGAGCCATTACCTCACCAACTACCTGATAGGACATTCCCCGCTCCCAAGGCGGCAAGCCTTTGATCCTTGCGGACCACATCGGGTATTACACCGGGTTTCCCCGGGCTATCCCCGACCTTGGGGTACGTAGAAATGTGTTCCTCGCCCTTTCGCCACGCTACTTGGGGTTGCCCCCTTTGGCGTTCGACTTGCATGTTTTAGCCATGCCGCCAGCGTTCAATCTGAGCCAGGATCAAACTCTTCAGTTGAATTCGTCGCACCCGGTCCCGAAGGACTGGGTTGGCGTCAAATGGAGTTTGCCTGGATGACCGGTGTTGCCACCGGCCGGTCGCGACGGATCCGAGACGGATCCGTCGGCAGCAGGTCGGCTTTCCTGCTGCTGATTTGGAACATCCATCGCCGCCCCCGCCGAGCGAGCTCGGAGAGGGAGGATCGGATGTCTCGGAATGACCGATTATTCGGCTTCACAAGGATGTTCCAGGGACGACGGCTGTGTCCGTCGACCCAGGGGTTACTCCTTCGATTCCGGCTGTGAAACCGGACTCGAGGAGTCACATCCTCGCGGCGATCCCGACTGTTCACTTGTCAAGGTAAGGCTCGTCGCCGAGAAGGCGATACCTCGGACATCCGCAGGGACGCCCGAGGCACGAGCGGGAGGGGATGGTAGGGGTTTCCCGACCCCTGTCAAGCACCTTGAAGACTTTTTTCCGGGTC
>VGXO01000064.1 GCA_016873275.1 Phycisphaerae bacterium | reverse complement strand
CGAGTGGGAGAGACCGGAAGCCTCAACGCCTCTCCCGCGAGTCGCCACGCGACGAGTGGGAGAGGCCGCCTCGCGAACGCAGTTCGCGAGGCGGGTGAGGGTGGCAGGACCCGAGGCGATCGTCGCAGGGCGCCCCTGTCGCGACGACGCCGGTCGCCGCACGTCGTGCTTTGGACCTTGCCCCACCAGGCTTCTCGCTTCCGCTCGAAGCCCGACTCCCCCGCGTCGCTCCGCTCGCGGGAGAGTGCCTGACTCGATCGAGCCCCCGATCGAGCCCCGGATCGACCGCGGGCATATTGCCCGCATCGGTCGCGCCTCGTGGTCCAGCGGCCCGGTCGGGGAGCCAGCGGTCGGCGTCGTTCACTTCGTCGATGGCAGGCTCGGGCGGGATCCGCCTCGGACCGATGGCAGGCTCCCCATGCCTTGGGCACTTTTCGCCCTTCGCTCCGCCCCTTTCCCCGAACCACGCGCATACTTCGCTCGTCCCGGTCGGTCGACCGCGACCCCGACCTCCGCTCCTCTTCCTCGTCGATGTCGCCAGTGGATGGCGACGATGGATGACCGCATGACTTACGACGCACGCCCCCCCGGAACACGAACCCCCGGAACACGAACCCGCCGACGCGCCTTCGCCGCGTGCCTCGCTCTCGCCTCCTCGCTCGCGGTCGCCGCGGCAGCGCGGGCGGCCGCCATCGGCACCACGACCGTGGTGACGCACGGATTCCAGAGTGGCGAGAAGGGCGCGTGGGTCGAGGCGACCGCCAAGAGCGTGCTCGCCCGGGCGGGCGGCGACGGCGCGGTCTACCGCTACGACGGGGCGACGCGGGTGCTCACGCGGGTGCCGGAGGCAGGCGGCAACGGCAGCAGCGCGAACGTGGTGGTGATCTTCAACTGGAACGAGGACTCCGGCTTCATCGACGAGGGTCCGAACTGGAACTACGCGCAAGCCGCCGGCGACGTGATGCAGGCGATGCTCCGCGACGCCGCGTACGCGGCAGGCGAGGAGGGACCCTCCGACCTCGTCTCGGGACGCGTCGTCCACCTCATCGGACACAGCCGCGGCGCGGTGGTGATCAGCGAGGCGGTCCGCCGGCTCGCCCTCGCGGGGCTCCCGGTCGATCAGATGACGACCCTCGACCCGCATCCGGTGAACGGCACGCTCGACGCCCGCTACGACCTCAACTGGGGCGATCCGGTGCCGGTCCGCTGGAGCAACGTCGCGTGGGCGGACAACGTCTGGCGGGCGGACGGCGGCGGGATCCTCAACGGGCTCGACTTCGACGGCATGCCGCTCGCGAACACCTTCGACGTGCCGCTCTCGGAGTCCCTGCTCAACTGCTGCGCCTACTCGTTCTCCCACTCCGACGTCCACCTCTGGTACTTCGGCACGATCGACCTCGCGCCGAACCCAAGCAACGGCGAGCAGACCATCACGAACACGATGCGGAACTCGTGGTGGCCGGGCGGTGCCGCCCTGCTGGGCTTCCATCGCTCCGCGATCGGCGGCGGCACGCGACCGGCGATCCCGCCCGGAGTCGCGCCTCCCGCCGGATCGGCGCCGCTCCTCGAGAACGGCGGCTTCGTCGCGGGCAGCCGCGCCGGCTGGGCGTTCCACGGCGGGGTCGGCGCGACGGTCGGGAGCGAGGGCGGCAACTCCTTCGCGCGGCTCAACGCCACGCGGTCGGTCCTCGTCCACAACCTGATGCACTTCCCCGTGCCGACGGCGCCCTCCACCTCGCTCCGGCTCGGCTTCCTTGCGCGGAGGGCCGGCAGCAGCGCAACCAACGACGTGCTGCGGATCTTCCTCGAGCGCGCCGAGGACGAGGCGCCGACCCCGATCCCCGGCGCCGTCTGGGGCGTCTCCGGGCTCGGCGGCGGCTTCGGCGCCGGCGAGGCGCTGATCCCTTCGGAGTTCCACGGTCGGACGGCGCTGCTGCGGATCGAGCTCGACGGCGGTCCCGACGGGATCAACTCGACGGTCGAGCTCGACGAGTTCGTGCTGGAGATGACCGGCATGATCGGGGACATCGACGGCAACGGCCAGATCGATGGCACCGACCTCTCGATCCTCCTCGGCACGTGGGGCGACTGCCCCTCGAAGGCGCCGTGTCCGGCTGACTTCGACGGCAACGGTCAGGTCGATGGCACCGACCTCTCGACGCTCCTTGGGGGATGGGGAACGCCCTAGCGGCTCGACCCGATGGGACTGCGTGGGATCGGTGGCTTCGGCGCCCCGTGCCTGCTGATCCCGGACGTCTGGCGCGACTCGGATCGTCCGGCGGCGCCGCGATGTCGTCGGGGCAAGGCTCAGGTACCCTCCGCCGCTCGACGATCGCCTCGCCCCGGAGTATCCCGCGATGGATGCCTGGTACGTCCTCGACCGTCGCCCCGGAGTATCCCGCGATGGATGCCTGGTACGTCCTCGACCGGTCGGTCAGTCCGCCCCGCCCGACCGGACCGTTCCCGTTCGAGGAGCTCCGGCGGCGCGCTGGACTTGGCTCTCTGCGTGCACAGGACCTCGTCGCGCGGGCGGGCTCCTCGGAGTGGATCGCCGCCGCCGGCGACCCCGTCCTCGCCGCGCTCTTCAGCGCGGCGCCGCCGATCGAGTTCGACTCGGCACGCGCGGGCATCCTCCGCCTCGAGCAGCCGGGCACCCGGACGTTCCCGCCCTACTCCTTTTCGGGTGCGTTCTCGCTCGCGACGAGCACCTTCTCCTCGCAGTGGGCGACCCTCGTCCTGATCGGGCTCGTCGGGATCGCGATCAGCGCGGCGATCGCCATGCCCTCCTGGATCGCGACGGTGCTCGGCGAGGCAAGCGGCGACCGGGGCGCCGCGGCGGCGTTCTCCCTGCTCGCGAGCTGCGTGAACCTCCTGCTGCAGATCCTCGTCGGCGGGCCGCTCTGGGGCGGATGGATCGTCGCCGCCGCGAACGCCGTCGAGGGTCGCGGAAACGTCTCGGACGTCTTCGCGGGCTTCCGGCGATACCAAGCGACGGTGGTCGCCTACCTGCTCACCATGCTCATCAGCCTCGCGATGGGCATCGCGATCGGGTTGCCGCTCGTCATCGTGGTCGCGCTGGCCGCCGCGATCGAGGGATCGGGCAGCGGACCGGCCGAGGCGATCCTCGTGATCGGGGCGGTCATCGCGGTGGTCGCCGCCGTGCTCGTCTTCGCGCTCGTCCTCGTGAGGGTCATCCTCGCGGCGGGCATCGCCGCGGATCCCGCGTTCGGCTCGATCGGCGGCGGCGAGGCGGTGCGGCTCTCGTGGCGGGCGTCACAGGGTCTGGGATGGTCGATGTTCGGACTGCTCCTCGTCGTGGGTCTGCTCGCGGCGCTCTCGGTCCTCCTCCTCTGCGTCGGCTACGTCCTGATCGGCGTGCCGCTCATGCTTGGCGCGACCGGCGCGATGCACGTCATGATCAACCGTCGCATCATCGCCGCCCCCGCCGCTCCCGCCTGACCCGGTCTCGCGTTCCCGGAGCATCGTCCTCCTCATGCCTCCTGCCCTCAGCCTCGCCGAACAGGTCCGCCGCGACCTCGACGGCACGCATCCTCTCGTCGTCATCGAGACAGACGACGAGCCGGAGATGCGCGACCTCCTCCTTGCCGCGATCCCCGCGGACGTCCCCGCCCGCTCGTGGACGGCGATCCGCGGGCTCGGCGATGCGCGGCTCGAGGGGAGATCGATCCCGGACACCGAGCACGCCGCCGCGGCGCTGGGGTGGCTCGCCCTCGAGGGCGTCGCCGAGCGGTCCGTCACGATCCTGCACGACCTCGCGCCTCACCTCGACGATCCTCGCCCGCAGCGGGCGCTGAAGGAGCTCGTGCATCGGATGCGGGGCGTCTTCGGCGTGGTCGTCCTCGTCGGGCGGAGCGTGACGCTGCCCGCGGACCTCGAGGCGGAGGCGCATCGCCTGCGAAACCCCGCCGCGACGCCGAAGGAGCTGGAGAAGTCGATCCGCGAGGGGCTGCGGGACCTGAAGCGGACGCGGTCGATCGAGATCTCCCTGAAGCGCTCGACCCTCGACGCCATGATCCGCGGGCTTCGCGGGCTGACCCGACGGCAGGCGGCGCGGGTGATCGCCGCCGCCGCCGCAGAGGACGACCGCTTCGTCGACGCCGACCTCGAGCGGGTCCTCCTCCTCAAGCGGAACGCCTGCGCGGACCTCGGCGGCGTCCTCGAGTTCGTGCAGGCGCCGGTCTCGATGGACGAGGTGGGCGGGCTCGCGCGGCTCAAGGCGTGGCTCGCGGCGCGGCACCTCGCCGACTCCGAGGCGGCGGCGGAGTTCGGGCTGAGGGCGCCGCGGGGCATGCTCCTCCTCGGGGTGCAGGGCGCGGGCAAGAGCCTCGCCGCGAAGGCGGTCGCGACCGCGTGGAAGGTGCCGCTCCTCCGCCTCGACGCGGGCGCGCTCTACGACAAGTTCATCGGCGAGAGCGAGCGGCGCCTCCGCGAGTCCCTCGCCCAGGCGGAGCGGATGGCGCCCGCGGTCCTCTGGATCGACGAGATCGAGAAGGGCTTCGCGAGCGCGAGCGCCGCCTCCAACGACGGCGGGCTCTCGCGCCGCATGTTCGGGACGCTCCTCACCTGGATGCAGGAGCACGACAGCCCCCTCTTCATCGCCGCGACCGCGAACGACATCGCCTCGCTGCCGCCGGAGCTCCTCCGGAAGGGTCGCTTCGACGAGGTCTTCTTCGTGGACCTGCCGGGGCTCGAGGTGCGGGCGAAGATCCTCGAGATCCATCTGCGCCGCAGGAAGCGCGACCTCAGGCCGCTCGACCTCGCCGCCGTCGCCGCCACGACCGAGGGCTTCAGCGGCGCCGAGCTCGAGGCGGGCGTGGAGGCGGCGCTGCGGCGGGCGTTCGCGGAGGGCAGGCGACCGCTCGCGACGAAGGACCTCCTCGAGGCGTTCCGCGAGAGTCCGCCCCTCTCGGTCGTGATGGCGGAGCGGATCGCGGAGGCGCGGGCGTGGGCGTCCTCCCGCTGCGTCCCCGCCGACTGACCTCGCCGATCGTCGGTCCCGCCGCGGCGGAGAGGCTCAGGCGTTCGCGCTCGCGCCGGCGTCGCCCGCCTTGGGGAAGGGCGCGATCCCCTGCCGCGCAAGCTCCTCGGCGATCGCGAGGCGCAGCCGATGCGCGACCGCGCCGCCATGCGTGACGTCGGCGACGACCACGCGGAGATCGAGGGTGACGCCGGTCTCGCCGAACTCCTTCACCGCGACGGAGGGACCCGGCGAGCGAAGGACCTCGTGGTCGCGCCGGGCGATCTCGAGGAGCAGCCGCTCGACGAGCCGCAGGTCGCTGCCGTAGGCGACGCCGACATGGATCACCTGCCGCGCGAGCCGATCGGCGAGCGTCCAGTTGATCACCGTGCCGGTGATCAGCGCGGAGTTCGGGATCACCACGTCGCGGCGGTCGGAGTCGATGAGCGTCGTCGCCCGCATCCGGATGTTGGTCACCCGCCCGGAGGAGGCGCCGATCGTCACCTCGTCGCCGATCCGGATCGGCTGCTCGACGAGGAGGATCACCCCGCTCACGAGGTTCTTGAAGATCTCCTGCAGCCCGAAGCTCAGCCCAAGCACCGCCGCGCTCACGAGCCACTGCACGCTCGACCACTGCACCCCGAGGAAGGAGAGGGCGATCACCACGCCGAGGATCCCGAGCACGTACCGCAGGAGCGTGACGATCGCGTAGCGGACGCCGGCGGTCAGCGGCAGCCGAGGCAGCAGGACGAGCTCGACGAGCCCCGGCACGTTGCGGGCGACCACGAAGGTGAGGATGAGCGACAGCACGCTCGCGAGGAGGTGCAGGAGGTCGATCGGCACCAGCTCCGGCGCCATGCCGCCCGCCGCGGCGGGAACCTCGCGGGTCACCGTCCACAGGACCACGTCGCGCAGGTTCCGAAGCGCCGGCAGGAACTTCGACCACGCCGCGAGGAGCCCGAGGAGGAGCACGGTGCTCATGATGCTCGTGATGATCCGAAGCGCCTGCACGTGGATCGCGTCGAGGTCGATCGCCGCCGGAGGATCGACCACGCCGCGCGGATCGGAGGGCGGGCTCGTCACGGTCGCGTTCGAGGCGGACGCAGGGGGAGAAGCGGTCGCGGTCGAGGGCGACCCCGGCGCGAGCCCGGAGGCGATCTGCCGGCTCGTCGCCTGCAACCACCGCACCGCCAGGTCCCGCAGCACCCGCACCCCGAGGATCACGCCGACCGAGGCGGCGATCCGCTCGAGCGCCAGGTTGGTCGCGAAGAGGTAGCCCTGCCACGCATCCACGATCGGGACCAGGAGCGCGACGAGCAGGGCGCCGTACCAGATCCACTGCCCTCGCGCGAGGAGGTGCCCTGGTCGCGCCCGCAGCCACTCGGCGGGCAGTCCGCGCCGAGGGTTGAGGAGCGCCGCCGCCGCGGCGAGCCAGACGAGCGCCGCGACGAGGAGGATCGACTGCACCGCCACCGCCTCCTCGTCGAGCGGCACCCGTCCGAGCGCGATGATCTCGGGAAGAAGCTTCGTCGGCACGAGGACGAGGAGCAGGATCCACGCCCAGCGCCGCACCATGCCGAGGACGCGGGGCGACCAGCGGAAGTGCGCCTCCGCGAGCCCGCCTCGGCGGGTCAGGCTGATCGCCCCGAGGAGGGTGATCAGCGCGAAGTTCCGCGAGAGCGTGTCGGCGAGCGCCGCCGCGAGCGGATCGAGTCCCTCGCTCGGCTCGAGCCGCCAGGCGAGGAGCGCCGCCGCCGCCGGGATCGGCGCCACCAGGACCGCCGTCGCGACGGCGGCGAGGAGGGTGGCGGAGAAGCGGTCGGTCTCGGGGCGGAGGAGTCGCTCGCGGGTCCGCGCGAGGATCCGCCCGCACGCCGGACGCGCCGCGAGGAGCGCGACGAGCAGCACCACCGACGCGGCGACGCCGACCGGCACTCCCGAGCGTACGACGATCGACCAGCCGGTCTCGACCCACGGCGCCTTCGCCACGATCCCCGGGACCAGCGCGAGCCCCTCCAGGAACCTCCACGGGGTGGTCGGGTCGCTCGCCCGGAGCGAGAGCAGGTTCGCCAGGATGAAGCGGTCGTAGCGGTCGCACGCCTCGAGGAGCCGCTGCTCGGCGTGCTCGAGCTCGTCGAAGGCGGCGGACGCCTTCGTCACGGCGGCGATCAGCGGCACCAGCCGCTCGTCGCGCTGCGCGACCAGCACCTCCGTCAGCCGCGCGATCAGGAGCTCGGGATCCATGCCCGGCGGAGGATCCGCCGCGCCGATCGCCGCCTCGACCACCGACGAGAGGTCCTGCAGCTCGTCGAGGCGGTCGCCGAGGTCGATCGCCTCGAGGTCGAGCTCGAGCGCCTGGTCTCGACTCAGGCGGGCGTCCCGACGGGAGCCGAGGACCTCGCGGACGCGCCCGAGCTCGGCGACGAAGCGCCGACCGACCATCGCGCCGCCGCTCAGCTCCGCCCGGCGCTCCTCGCTCGCGATGAGCCGCTCCAGCCCATCGCTCTCGCGGACGATGGTCGCGGCGCGAAGGCTCGTCACCGTCGCGAGCACCGCAAGGTCGTCGAGCTTGGCGGCGTAGGCGGCGCTGCGATCAAGCTCCGCCCTGATCGGGGGGAACTCGTCGGGGGAGCCCGGCTCGGGCGGCGCGGTCTGGGTCGGTCGCGGCGTGGGCGTCGGTCCCCCGGGGATCGCGAGCGCGGGCGAGACCCTGATGACCAGTCCGAGCGCGAGGACCAGCGACCCGATCAGGAACCGACGGACCTCGGAGGCGACGGGGGTCGATTCGGGTCGCATGGGGGGCGGAAGTATAAAGAGGACGGAATCGCCGCCCGGGTCTTTCTCCGAGGGCGTTCGAGGGGGGTCGCGTTCCCACGAGAGCCCCGGTCCCGGACGCCCGCGGACGCCGGTCCGAGGGAGGTCCCGCGCCGTCTCCGAAGCACCGCCGCATCGCTTGCCGATAACCCTCGCCTTCACGCGGCGCGGGATCGTGCCCCCGCCGAGTCCGCCGCGAGCGGTCGGAGCACCCTCGCCACCCTCCGCCGAGGTCGCTCCTCGTGGTCCCCTCAGGAACCCGCGTCATGACGAAGTCCCTGCCGAGAGTCGCCCTCCTGCTCGCGGCGAGCGCCGCGCTCGCCCTCGCCCCCTGCGCCATCGCGGGCGAGGCGGACCTGCAGCTGCCCGACATGCGCAGCACCCAGATGACCTCGACGCTCACCGGAGGTCAGATCCTCTGGGGCGGCATCATCATCTCGATCCTCGGGGCGCTCTTCGGACTCCTGCAGTACCGCCAGACCGTGGCGCTGCCCGCCCACAAGTCGATGCTCTCGGTCTCCAACATCATCTGGGAGACCTGCAAGAGCTACCTGACCCAGCAGGGCAAGTACCTCTCGGTGCTCTGGATCCTCATCGCCGCGGCGATCGTCTTCTACTTCGGCTTCCTCGAGCACAAGGGCTTCCGCGACGTCGTGGTGATCCTCCTCGCGTCGGTGCTCGGCATCCTCGGCAGCTACGGCGTCGCGTGGTTCGGGATCCGGATCAACACCCAGGCGAACTCGCGGGCGGCGTTCGCGTCGCTCAAGGGCTATCCCCTGCCGGTCCTCGGGATCCCGCTCAAGTCGGGCATGTCGATCGGGATGCTGCTCGTCTCGGTCGAGCTCTTCTTCATGATCTGCATCCTGATGTTCCTGCCCATGATCGACCCGGCGCTCGTGGGGCCCTCGTTCATCGGGTTCGCCATCGGCGAGTCCCTGGGCGCGTCGGCGCTCCGCATCTGCGGCGGCATCTTCACCAAGATCGCCGACATCGGCGCCGACCTCATGAAGATCGTCTTCAAGCTGCCCGAGGACGACCCGAAGAATCCCGGCGTCATCGCGGACTGCACCGGCGACAACGCGGGCGACTCGGTGGGTCCGACCGCCGACGGCTTCGAGACCTACGGCGTCACCGGCGTCGCCCTCATCGCCTTCCTCTCCTACGCCCTCGGCGCGATCGGCGACGCGGGCGACATGTGCGCGAAGCTGATCATCTGGCTCTTCGCGATGCGGGCACTGATGATCGTGACCTCGCTCGCGAGCTACTACCTCAACGAGGCGATCTCCAAGGCCCGCTTCGCGTCTTCGAAGGACTTCCACGAGGAGGCGCCGCTCACCTGGCTCGTCTGGATCACCTCGATCCTCTCGATCATCGTGACCTTCGCGGCGAGCAAGTGGCTCCTCGGCGGGATCACCTACGCCGGGCAGCCCCTCGACAACCTGTGGTGGGCGCTCAGCGTGATCATCAGCTGCGGCACCGTCGCGGGCGCCCTGATCCCGGAGTTCACCAAGATCTTCACCTCGACGAGCTCCGGTCACGTCGACGAGGTGGTGAACGCCTCGAAGCAGGGCGGCGCGTCGCTCAACATCCTCTCCGGCTTCGTCGCCGGCAACTTCAGCGCGTTCTGGAAGGGCCTCGTCATCGCCGGGCTGATGGCGCTCGGCTGGTGGATCTCGACCGAGGCGGACGTCGCGGCACTGATGCCGTCGGCGTATCCCTTCGCGGGACCGATCTTCGCGTTCGGACTCATCGCGTTCGGCTTCCTCGGCATGGGCCCCGTCACCATCGCGGTCGACAGCTTCGGACCGGTGACCGACAACGCCCAGTCGGTCTACGAGCTCTCCCGCATCGAGGCCCGACCCGGCATCAAGGAGGAGATCAAGCGCGACTTCGGCTTCACCCCGGACTTCGAGAGCGCCAAGCACACCCTCGAGAAGGCCGACGGCGCCGGCAACACCTTCAAGGCGACCGCGAAGCCGGTGCTCATCGGCACGGCGGTGGTGGGCGCGACCACCATGGTGTTCGGCATCATCCTCGCCCTGATCAAGTCCGAGGCGGGCGCGGACGCCACCACCGACGCGCTGCAGGCGGCATCGACCTTCGTGATCGGGAAGCTCTCCGTGGTGACCCCCGAGATCCTGCTCGGGCTCCTGATCGGCGGCTCGGTGATCTACTGGTTCACCGGCGCCTCGACGCAGGCGGTGGTGACCGGCGCCTACCGCGCGGTCGTCTTCATCAAGGAGAACATCAACCTCGACAAGGCGGAGGCGAGCATCGAGGACGCCAAGAAGGTCGTCGAGATCTGCACCGTCTACGCCCAGAAGGGCATGACCAACATCTTCATGGTCGTGTTCTTCTTCTCCCTCGGGCTCTCCTTCTTCAACCCCTACTTCTTCATCGGGTACCTGATCGCGATGGCGTTCTTCGGGCTGTTCCAGGCGATCTTCATGGCGAACGCCGGCGGCGCCTGGGACAACGCGAAGAAGATCGTCGAGGTGAACCTGCGGGCGAAGGGCACCGACCTGCACGCCGCGACCGTGGTCGGCGACACCGTCGGCGATCCCTTCAAGGACACCTCCTCGGTCGCCCTGAACCCCGTCATCAAGTTCACCACCCTCTTCGGGCTCCTCGCGGTCGAGATCGCGATCGCGATGAAGGACCATCCCGCGAAGTTGTGGATCGGGATCGGCTGCTCGCTGATCGCCTGCTTCTTCGTCTGGCGCAGCTTCTACGGCATGCGGATCCCGGCGGACCAGCAGCTCAAGAAGTGATCTCCCGCCCGATCGCCCTCGTCTCCCGCGAGACCCGCCCCTGCCGGCGGGTCTCGCTGCTTGATGAGTCGTCGCGGCGGCTCGACCGAAGCACGGGGAGACGCCGTTCGACGCGCGACCGACGCAAGCCGCCGCCGACCGCCTCTCCCGCGGCGAACCTCTCCTAGACTCTCCGCTTCATGAGCCTCGGTTCCCTCGCCATCGTTCCGCTTGCCCTCCTCGCCGCCGCGGCGCCGGTCGCCGCGCCGGAGGCGGAGGGCTTCATGCGGACCGCGGGCGAGTGGCTCGTCTCGCACGGGGCGATCGCGATCTTCGTCGCGTTCGTCCTCTGCGGCATCGGGCTCCATCTGAGCGAGGACTTCATCCTCATCCCCGCGGGAATCTTCGTGGTCGCGGCGGACGGCACGGTGGACTGGACGCTCTTCACCGAGTTCGCCGTCGCCGCGTGGCTCGGGATCGTGGTCGGCGACATCGGCTGGGTCTGGATCTGCCGGCGCTTCGGGGTGCGGATGATGGCGTCGCGGCGGGTCCGGCGGTTCATCGGGCCCCGCACGCTCTGCGAGGTGAAGCACCAGATGGACGCCCGCGGGGCGTGGGCGCTGCTCGCCGCCCGCTTCATCCCCGGCGCCCGGACGCCGATGATCACGGTGAGCGGGCTCATGCACCTCGCGTGGTGGAAGATCCTCCTCGTCGAGATGGGCGGCGTGCTGATCACCGCCCCCGCCCAGATGCTGATCGGCGTCGGCGTCGCGAAGATCGGCGCCCAGTTCGAGAGCACCGCCCACCGCTGGATGCTCTACATCGGGGCGACCCTCGCGGTGATCGTGGCGATGTTCCTCGTCCACCTCGCGATCTCGCGGCGGGCGTCGAAGCATCGACCGCCGCGGGCGCGCCTCCGCTGGCTGCGCGGGTTCAGCATCGCCAAGCAGTTCACCCGACCGCGTGCCGCCGTCGCCGTGGCGCGGTGACCGCCGCCGGTCGACGCCCGCGATCAAGCAGGCTCCGCCGTCGCCCCACGCCGCGAGGAGCGCGGCGAGGTCGATCCCTTCCACCACGCCAACCGGGTTGAGGGCGCCGTCCACGTCCTGGCTCGGCGCGGAGAACTGGTCGGCGCGGCGGGCGACCCCGGGCACTCTCCTGAAGGACCGCCCGCGGAGGGGGCGGATCGCCGTCTCGACGACGCTCCCGCCCCCCCTACGCCGCCGAGACCACCTGCGGGGACCGCGTTGCGGAAGGCTTGAGCCGGTCGGCGACGAGGCGACCGATGTTCAGCGCCGCGGTCGCCGCGGGCGAGGGCGCGTTCAGGACGTGCACCACGCCATCGCCGTCCTCGATGTGGAAGTCGTCCACCATCGACCCATCGATCTTCACCGCCTGCGCCCGCACGCCGGCGGGCGCTGGGTCGATGTCCTCCGACCGGATCTCGGGCACGAGCCGCTGGAGCGACCGCACGAAGGCGGCGCGGCTGAGCGAACGCCACATCTCGCCAAGCCCCGCCTTCCAGTGCCGCGCCGCGAGCCGATGGAACCCGCGATAGCCAAGCGTCTCCGCGAGGTCGCGGAGGCTGAGCGAGCCGAAGGTGTAGCCCTCCCGAGCGAAGGCGAGCACGGCGTTTGGACCGCACTCGACGCCGCCCTCGACCATGCGGGTGAAGTGCACCCCGAGGAAGGGGAAGTTCGGATCCGGCACCGGATAGATGAGGGTGCGGCAGAGGTGCTCTGCGTGCGGACGCACCTTGTAGTACTCGCCGCGGAAGGGAACGATCTTCGCCTCGGGTTGCCGACCGTCGAGCCGGGCGAGCCGGTCGCTGAAGAGCCCCCCGCAGTTGACGACCGTGTCGGCGGTCACCTCTCCTGCGGTGGTGCGGACGACCCGTCGCCCTCCGTCCCGGTCGAGACCGATCACCCGCACGCCGAGCCGGACCTCGCCGCCGAGGTCGCGGATGCTCGCGGCGAGCCGCTCGCAGACGCCACGGTAGTCGACGATGCCCGTCTCCGGCACGTGGATCGCCGCGACGCCCCGCACGTGCGGCTCGAGCTCGTGCAGGCGCTCCGCGCCGATCCGCTCGCAGCGGACGCCGTTCGCGACGCCCCGCTCGAGGATCTTCTCGAGCTGCGGGATCTCCGACTCGTCCACCGCCACGATGACCTTCCCGCAGAGTTCGTACCGCACGCCCTCGGTCCGGCAGAACTCCTCCATCGCCTTCTTGCCGAGGCGGCAGTTGATCGCCTTGAGCGAACCAGGCTTGTAGTAGATGCCGGAGTGGAGGACGCCGGAGTTGCGACCGGTCTGGTGCTCGGCGACCCGCGTCTCCTTCTCGAGCACGACGACGCGCGATCGACCATCGCGGGCGACCTGCCACGCCGTCGCGAGTCCGACGATGCCGCCGCCGATGACCACCACCGTCGAGTCGCTCATGGGTTCGCTCCAAGTCGCGGGGATGATCAGGCGGGTCGTCCCGCCGAGGCGTACTGCCGTTCGATCCACTCGCGGTAGCGACCGTCCGCGATGCGTCGGCACCACTCCTGATGTCCGAGGTACCAGTCCACCGTCTTGGCGAGCCCGCTCTGGAAGCTCTCGCGGGGACGGAAGCCAAGCTCCTTCTCGATCCTCCCCGCGTCGATCGCGTAGCGGCGATCGTGACCCGGGCGGTCCTTCACGAAGGTGATCAGCGAGTCGCAGCGCCCGCCCTTCGCGGCGGGACATGCCGGATGCAGCGCGGCGAGCGACGGGTCGCGCTGGAACCTCGCGTCGACCACGCCGCAGAGCGTCCGCACGAGGTCGATGTTCCGCTGCTCGTTGAGCCCGCCGATGTTGTAGACCCGCCCCGACTCGCCCTTCTCGATGATCAGGGCGATGCCGCGGCAGTGATCCTCGACGTAGAGCCAGTCGCGGACGTTGCTGCCGTCGCCGTAGATCGGGAGCGGCTTGCCCGCGAGCATGTTCATCAGGACGAGCGGGATGAGCTTCTCGGGGAACTGGAACGGACCGTAGTTGTTCGAGCAGTTGCTCGTCGTGACGTCGAGCCCGTAGGTGTGGTGGTACGCCCGCACGAGGTGGTCCGACGCCGCCTTGCTCGCCGCGTAGGGCGAGTTTGGGGCGTAGGGCGTGTCCTCGCGGAAGGCGGGATCGCTCGGCTCGAGCGATCCATACACCTCGTCGGTCGAGACGTGGTGGAAGCGGTGCGGCCCAGGGTGGTCCGTGAGCCAGCACGCGCGGGCGACCTTGAGCAGCTCGTGCGTGCCGACGATGTTGGTCTCGATGAACGCGTCCGGTCCAAGGATGGACCGATCGACGTGGCTCTCCGCGGCGAAGTGGACGATCGTCCGGATGGCGCGCTCCCGCACGAGGCGGCTCACGAGGTCGCCATCGCGAATGTCCCCGTGCACGAACTCGAGCCGATCCTCGTCGAGTCCCGCGAGGCTCTCGCGGTTGCCCGCATAGGTCAGGGCATCGAGCACCACCACTCGATCCCCCGGACGAGCCGTCAGCCAGTGCCGGACGAAGTTGACGCCGATGAACCCGGCGCCGCCAGTGACGAGGATCTCAGGCATGGGCACACTCCGCGAGGA
>VGXO01000063.1 GCA_016873275.1 Phycisphaerae bacterium | reverse complement strand
CATTCGGTGCCTGTCCGCGATCCTCGCATTCGGTGCCTGTCCGCGATCCTCGCCTGTCCGCGCCGGTGATGGACCTCGCCACTCGCCTGAAGCCGCATTCGGTGCCTGTCCGCGATCCTCGCGCTCGATCGCGCTTCGCTCGCGCTTCGCTCGCGCCCCGATCGCCCCCTCAACTATCCTGCCGCGCACCGCCTGTCGGTCTCGATCGGTAGCGACGGGTGACGGGTGAAGACCCTGAACAGGAGCCGGTTCCAGGAACCGGTTCGGCACGACATGACCGAGTTGGCGTCGATCCTGCTGGCGGTCCACATCGCGTCCGGCCTTGCCGCGCTCGCCTCGGCGCTGGTCGCGGCGAGCGTCAAGGCGCTTGGTCTCCCGCATCGCTGGCATGTGCTGGCGGGGCGCCTCTTCGTCGCAGGGATGTTCGGGATCTTCCTGACCGCGGTGCCGCTCTCGCTGATCGGCGGGATCCTGTTCCTGCTGCTCGTGGCGATCCTGAGCTTCTATCTCGCGATCGCGGGCTGGCGCGAGGCGGTTCGGCATCGCAGTCGCGGCGCCTGGATCGATCGCGTCGCGCCGATTGCGATGCTCCTTGCCGGTGTCGTGATGGCCGGATGGGGCGGGCTCGGGCTCGTCGCGGGCAACGTCGGCGGCATCGTGCTGCTCGTGTTCGGGGCGATCGGGCTGCTGGTCTCGGTGGAGGATCTGCGCTTGATCGGCCGGCCGATTGAGGGCCGAGCCCGCATCGCGCACCACATGAGCCGCATGATGGGCGCGACGATCGCGGTCATCACGGCGTTTGTCGTGGTCAACTTCGAGCCGGGATGGATCGTCTGGCTCGGACCGACGGCGCTCCTGACGCCGGTGATCTTCCTGTGGGCGAACCGGATCCGTGCGGGGCGAATCGCTTGAGCAGCAACCCGTCGGGGGCGATCGCCCCGATCCACGATCGTCCCCTTCCGGGTCGCATCGGGAACCGGGGTTCCCTGGCGGCGACAAGCCTGCGCTGGAGGTCCCGTTCCTGCACGTGCATGCGCCCTCCTCGCCTAACGAGGACACATCATGGGCGGGAGCGCCGTTTGGCCTGACCCTACCACTCGCCGAACATCGCGCGAGGATCAGGGGGGCGGTCTACGAGGGGGAAGCGAGGGGCACGGACCCCAGTTGCCGAGAATGAAGGAGAGGTCCCCGCCGTCCACGATGCCGTCGTTGTTGATGTCCGCATCGACCTCGCCTTGTCCGTCGGTGCCCCACCAGCCGAGGACAATCGACAGATCGGCCGCGTTGACCTCACCGCTGTCGTCGATGTCGGCAACACACTCGCAGTGGTCCGGGACGCCGTTTCCGTTCACGTCGCCGGCCGGCAAGTCGCAAGCATCGCCGATGCCATCGCTGTCGCAGTCGCCTTGGTCGGGGTTGGCCACCGAGGGGCAGTTGTCGCTCGCGTCCGGGATGCCGTCGCCGTCGGCATCGAGGTCGGTGACCCGGGCGACGCCGTGAAGCGTGACCGAGCCCGTCCAGGTGCCTGAAGCCCACGGCGTGCCGTATCCGTTGCCGACGAAGACGGCAAGCGGCGTCCCGCCCATGGCGATCGGTGCCGGCAGCGTCACGGTGCCGGAGACCGGCGTGCCCGAGAGGAAGTCGTCGCCCGTGGGCCACATCAGGTGTGTCGCCGACTCGTTCAGCGGCGTGAACCCGCCGACCTGAAGCTGCCCCGCCCCGTCGAGCGGGAGCGCGTCTACGTAGACGGTCAGGTCCTGCGCATACGTCTTCGACACCGACACCGAGATCACCGCGCTGACCGAAACGCCCGTCAGCGTTCCCACGAGTTCCCCGGGTGCGGCGATCTGCAGGAAGTGCATGCCGGACGCCTCGAGCTGGCCGAGATTGACGGTCACGTCTGCGGATGCCGGGGCCGTCGCCAGCCCACCCACCACACCGGCGAAGGCGAGGCACGCACTGCCCACGCGGCGGCGAGCGCGGGTCGCTGGGCGGGTGTCGGATGAACTGGTGCGGGGCGTCATCGACGGGTCCTTAGCGCTGGGCGACGAGCGGTGCGGGGGGGACGAAGCCGGGGATTCGTTGCGCACCGCTGCCGCGCAGGCGATCGACCGCGGGCAGGGATGGGCGGCGGCAGGACGGAAACAGCCAGACGACGCTGGCGGCGATCGTCTCCGGCGGGGCGAGCGATGGGCACGAGTTCCACGAGTCGAGGCGGTGGTTTCCGAAGCGGACCATGGCGGTGTGCGTGCCCGGCGAGCCGAGGGTGTCTTCCTCGCCGGCGTCGTAGAAGCCGAAGGACCAGCGGATCTCGCGGATTGCCTCCGTCGGACCGGTGAGGTAGCGCCAACCGGGACGACCGTAGATGCCCCGCCGCTCCATCTCCTCGCGCAGTCGCGACGGCGTGTCCTCGGCAAGCGAGAAGGAGTAGAAGGAGACCGGGTCACCCATGATCGGCCCGAGCAGCTCGGACGCCGCCCGCATGTTGTCGGCCATGCGTCTGCAGATCCCCGGGCAGAGCGCGTAGCCGAAGGTGGCGGCGAAGATCCGGTCGCGCACGAGGTCGTCGTGGAAGCGCACGCGGCGGCCGTCCTGGTCGTGGAGCTCCACGTTGCGAAAGGTGCGGGTGCCGTCGGACTCGATCCGCGCCTGCCCGAATGGCGCCTCGCGCGGCTGCGACGCCCCGGCGGCGATGCGCGACAGTCCTGCGCCGCCGCCGAAGGCCACCACGCCCGCCGGCAGCAGCAGCGTCCGCAACGCTGCGCGTCGCGAAGCGCTCGCGTCGGTTCCTGGATCTCGGCACGGGTTCGCGGTCATGGGCTCCTCAGGGGACGATGAGGATCCGCGCCATCATGGCGTGGTCCTCGTGCACGGTGTTGTGGCAGTGCAGCGCGTAGTTGCCGAGCCAGTCCCGGAAGCGCACGTAGATATCCATCTCGTCGCCTTGGTAGAGGGAGAAGACGTCCTTGCGGGCATGGAGCGGACCGCCCGTCACCGGCTCGTCGTTGTAGGTCAGGACCTGCATCTCCTCCATGTGGATGTGCAGGGGGTGCGCCCACCCGCCGCTCGTGCGCAGGCGCCAGATCTCGGCGGTGCCGCGCTTGAACTCGATGTCGACGCGCGCCGGGTCGAAGACCCTGTTGTTGATCGTCCACATGCCGTTGGAGCGATCAAGGCGGATCTCGCGCGTGCGCACCACCGGCGCGCTGCGCTCGGGGAGGGGGCGCAGCGTGGACGGCACGCGGCTGGGGTCGGGCACGCCCGTCTCGCTGCGGATGATGAACTTCAGCAGTTGGTAGCTGTCGGCCACGGGGAGGATGTCGTCCTCGGGTCTGTGGCCCTCCTGCTGCAGCATCCGGTTGATCAGGTAGAGCTCGTGCGTGCCGGCGGGCACCTGGCTGAAGTCGACCACGATGTCGGCGCGCTCAGCAACGCCAAGCGTGACGTGGTCGGTCAGCAGCGGCACCGGCAGCATGTTGCCGTCGTTGGCGATGTGGCTGAAGGGCATCCCGTTGGAGAGCGCCAACCGGTAGAACCTCGAGGGCCCTCCGTCGAGCAGCCGGAAGCGGTACTTGCGGCGCTCCACCTCGAAGAACGGCTGGATGCGGCCGTTCACGAGCAGCCGGTCGCCGAGGTGGCCGTCCATGTTCATCACGTCCATGGTCAACCGACCTTCCTTGTCGTAGCGACGATCGGTGAACACCAGCGGGATGTCGTAGCAGCCCTTCGTGCGCGGTCCGTCCGGGACGCCGCTCGGCAGCCGGAACGCGTCAGGGTTCGGGTCGTCCTCACGCCCGGAGTCGAGGTGGTCGAAGAGCAAGAAGAAGCCGGCGAGCCCACGGTAGGTGTTCTGGGCCGTGTAGTGCTCGCGGTGGTCGTGGTACCAGAGCGTGCCCTTCGCCTCGCGCCAGTCGCCTCCAGCGTAGATGTTGGGCCAGTGGTGGTCCCTGAACCAGCCCGGGGAGTAGAAGTCCATCGGGTAGCCGTCGGACTCCGAGGCGTGGTGTCCGTTGTGGACGTGCGTGATGCAGTCGGGATGGCCGAAGCCCTGCAAGCTCGAGGGCATGTTGTTGCGGATCCGGCACAGCACAGGCTCCCCGTAGCGCATCATGAAGGTGATGCCCGGGACGCTCCGCTGGTAGGTGGTGTGCGGGCTCAGCGCATACGCCGGGTGCGGCCGCAGCAGGGTCTCGCTTACCTGCATGTCATAGAACTTGACGGGCGCGAACTCCTCGTAACGCTGGTGGGCGCCGGGGTTGACCGCGGGCGTCAGCGCCTGCCACGGCGGCAGCGGCACGCCATGGCGGGCGAAGGCGAGCGGCTCTACCCAGGGCGGCGAGGGGGGACTGCCGAAGTCGACGCCCGCCCCGTAATCGATCTCCTCCGCCTTGGAACGCTGCGTCCAGATGGCGAACGCACCCGTGGACAGGGCTGTGCCGCCGAGAAACCGCCGGCGAGAGAGGTGAGGGGGCATCGAACTCCAGACTCCGTTCTGTGAACGCGTGTGGTCCGCTCGCGATGCGAGAGAACGAGCCGACTCCGAAACAGAAGAGCCTACTGCGCAGTCGGACAGGTCGATCGAAAAATGCGGGAGATTCAATGACAAAAGTCCGTGCGCGGCTGGCATGGCTGAGCACTCCGCCGCTTCTTCGGATCGACCGCTGCCGACGCATGCCGAGCCATGCCTTGGGGGGCGATCGTGGGGGGGGCGATCGTGGGGGGGCACGACGCGGGGGCAGTCGTGGGGGGCAGTCGTGGACAGCCGCGGAGCGCAGGCAACGACCGCGAGGGTCGATCGGGTCGATCGTGGACAGGCACGATCTACAGGGGTCGATCGTGGACAGGCACGATCCACAGGGCTCCTGGGAGTCTTGGGCATGGGAGTCTCGGGCAGGCAGCGACACGTGGGGGTCTTGGACAGCAGGGGTCTTGAGGGGTCTTGAGGGGTCTTGGAGGGGTCTTTGGGGTCTTGGACAGGCACCGACGCAGGACTGCCGACGCGGGACTGGCACCTTCAGGGCAGACAGACTCGCCACGGATTTGACAACTCGATCAGGTGATGGCCCTCGCCAGGCGCCTGAAGCCGCATTCAGAGCCGCATTCGGTGCCTGTCCGCGATCCTCACGATCCTCGATCCTCCCTCGCGATCCTCCCCTCACCTCTCGCCGAGCTCCCGGCGAGCATGACCGGCGAGCCTTGCCGCAAGACCCGCCTGGCTCGAGACCCCAATCTTGCGATAGACCCGCCGCGCGATCGTCGCGACGGTGTGCACCGACAGCGCCATCCGTTCGGCGACATGCGCCCGCGAGAGGCCGTCCGCGAGGGCGAGCGCCACTTTGCGCTCGCGGGGCGCCAGTCCGCCGACGCCGGTCTTCTGGACGGCAGTCGTGGACAGGCACAGACCGGGGGCAGTCGCGGACGGGGCGATCGTGCGGGGCGATCGTGGACAGGCACGGACGATGGATCTTGGACAGGCACGGACCGCACGCAGGCACCGACCGCGAGGCGGTCTCGAGGCGGTCTCTGACAGACCCGAACAGACCCGCCGACTGCCCCGACCAGGCAGGCTGAGCGCCGGTTGCTCCCAATACGCTGCGACCATGACTGGCACCTCCATCGCCCTCCTCACCGTGACCGCGATGCCGCTCGCGATCGTCCTCGCCGAGCCCGCCGTGATGACCGGTGGAGCAACGACGCCCCTGGCGACGGTCGATCCGCCGCCCGACGTCGTGGCGAGCGAGGTGGTGGAGCTCGACCGCTGGCAGGCGACCCGCGACGAGCGCATGGCGTGGTGGCGCGATGCCCGCTTCGGCATGTTCATCCACTGGGGTCTCTACTCGCCCGCCGGCGGGTTCTGGAACGGCACGCGCTATCCCCAGCACTACGCCGAGTGGATCCAGCACTGGGCGGCGGTGCCCTCGGGCGAGTACGCGCGGCAGATGAAGCCGAGGTTCGTCCCGGCGGAGGGCTGCACCGAGGCGTGGGCCGACCTCGCCAAGGAGGCGGGCATGGGCTACGCGGTCATGACCTCGAAGCACCACGATGGCTTCACGCTCTTCGACTCGAAGGAGCCCTACTCGCTCGCGAACGAGGTGACCGGAAGCACCAACATCTCGCCGCCCGGTCGCGATCTCGCCCGCGAGTTCGCCGACTCGATGCGCTCGCGCGGACTGCGGGCGGGCTTCTACTACTCGCTCCTCGACTGGCAGCACCCCGATGCCTACCAGATGGCGCTGCCGGTGCCGGCGGGGGATGCGCCGCGCGATCACGAGCGCTACAAGGCGTACGTCCGCGGGCACGTCCGCGAGCTCCTCTCGGGATACGGCGACCTCTCGACGATCTGGTTCGACTACAGCGACCAGACCCGGCAGGGGGAGGCATGGGGCGCCGCCGACCTGATGCGCGACATGCGCGACGCGCAGCCGGCGATCCTCGTCAACAACCGGCTCTTCTTCGGGCTCGAGAACAAGAACGGCGACTACGGCACGCCGGAGAAGTACGTGCCGCCGACCGGTCTTCCCGGCATGGACTGGGAGGTGAATCACACGCTCAACGAGAGCTACGGCTTCAGCGCTCATGACATGAACTGGAAGGATGCGGCGTCGGTGATCCGGCTCCTGTCGGACGTCGTCTCGAAGGGCGGCAACCTCCTCCTCAACATCGGACCCGATGCGACGGGCGCGGTACCCGCGCCGGCAGCGGAGGCGCTCCGCGGCGTCGGCGCGTGGATGAAGGTCCACGGCGAGGCGATCCACGGAACGACCGCCAGTCCGTTCGAGCGCTTGGTCTGGGGTTGCGCGACGCAGAAGCCAGGCGTCCTCTATCTCCACGTCTGGGAGTGGCCCGCCGACGGTCGGCTCATCGTTCCGATGCAGGGAGAGGTGCGCTCGGCTCGGCTTCTCGGGAGCGACGCGGTGCTCGCCGCGGCGCCGAGCGAGCAGGAGGCGGGTCGGCTCGTGATCGAGCTCCCGGCGGCGCCGGTCGATCCTGCGGTGTCGGTCGTCAGGCTCGACCTCGAGGGCGAGGTCATCCCGATGGCGTTCCTCGTGTTCCCATCAGCGGATGGTCGCATCACGCTGACGCCGCACGACGCGATCCTCGAGGGTCCTTCGATCCGCGTCGAGCGAGTCGGCGTCATCGGCGACGTGACCCACAACATCGGGTACTGGCTCGATCAGGCAGCGACTGCGTCATGGTCGATCGGGATCGGCGGGACCAAGGGGCAGGGGACCTACCGCGTCGAGGCGGAGGTCGCCTGCGCCGACGCGTCGGCGGGATCGCGCATGCGGTTGGAGGTCGAGGGCGGTCGCGGCGAGCTCGAGTTCGAGGTGCCCGCGACCGGCGGGTGGCAGACCTACCGCACGATCGAGCTCGGTCGCGTCGAGCTTCCCGTGGGCTCGCACCGGGCGACCCTGCGGGCGATCTCGAAGACCGGGGAGGCGGTGGTGAACGTCCGGGCGATCCGTCTCGTGCCGGACAGATAGGGGGTGAGGTCGCGAGGGGGCGTCCAGGACGATCGCACGAGGCGCGATCGTGGGGGACTCTTGGACCGGAGGGATCTTGGCGAATCGGGCGAGTCGCGGGCGAATCGTGCGGGCGAATCGTGGACAGGCACCAGCTTCAGGCGAATCGTGGACAGGCACCAGCTTGGCGGTCGGGCACCAGCTTGGCGGTCGAATCGCGCGTGGATCGGACTCGGATCGGGCGGAACGGGCGGATCGGCGGATCGGAGACAGGCATCCATCGGGGGGCGGATCGGGGACGGGCGGATCGGGGACAGGGCGGATCGGGGACAGGCATCCATTGCCTCCGTCGCGGGTGGATCGGGCACGGGTGGATCGGGGACAGGCATCCAGGGTGGATCGGGGACAGGCATCCATTGCGTCCGTCGCGGGCTGAGGGGATCAAGGGTGGAGGGGGTCGTGCACGGGGATCGTGGACACGGAGATCGTGGACAGGCAGCCTTCCCAGGCAGCCTTCCCAGGCGAGATCGCTGGGGGGGAAGCCTTTGACCCGCTTAACGGCGTGCTTCGCCGAAGGGGCTGGCAAACCGGGCTCCAGGAGCCGCGGGGGATCGCGGAGAGCGATCCGCCCGGTCGAACCGCGCCACGGCATCCGCGTCGAGCTCCGGATGCGGCTGATCCAGTCGCCTAGGCCGGGCGGTGCATGATCAGGCTGTCCACCGGACCGAGCCTTGCATGCATGTAGGCACCAGGCGAGCGCCCAATGACCCGGAAGCCCTTGCGGGTCCACAGAGCGATCGCCCGGTCGTTCGTCGAGAGGACGAAGTTGAACTGGATGGCTGTGAACCTCCGCTCCCGTGCGCGGGCGATCGAGTGGTCGCGTATCGCCGAGGCGACGCCTTGTCCCCATGCATCCGGACGCACCATGTAGCCGGCGTTGCCGACGTGCGAGCCTGGTCCGAGCTGCGCCGGACGGAGGAAGTACGTGCCGACCACGTCGCGGGAGGAGTCATCGCCGCGGTCAGCGACCCACGACTCGAGCAACGGCGACCGCCAGTACGCGAGTGCGAGTGCCGCCTCTCGGGTCCAGTCGCGTGGCAGCGCCCAAGTCTCGCCGGCGCGGACCGTCGGTTCAAGGATCGCCAAAATCGAGTCGTCATCGCGGTCGTCGGCGAGCCGGAGGAGCGTGGCGTCACGGTATCCGGAGCCGGCCGGCGTGCTTCTTCGTCAGTCCGGGCGCGGGCGATGGGGCGATGGGGGGCGATGGGGGGCGATGGTGGACAGGCATGCTTCCCGACTCCTTTGGGGATCAGCATCCCTACGGGGGCACTCGGGGACGTCCATTCTCGGGCGGTGAGGCGATCGAGGACAGGCATCGCGATCGAGGATCACGACCGCGCGACGAGCGTGGACATGAGTGATCGGAGGGGATGACCGGGGACCGGGATGACGACGATCGAGGAGGGGCAACCTCCTCCCGACGATCGGGGACACGCATCCTCCTTCCCGCGAGGGGTCGTGTGGCTCCAACTCCCGGTCCACGCTTGTCTTCCATGATCGGCTTCCGCTGGCGACTCCCAGCGATTCCTGGGGTGACTCCTGGAGGAGCGACTCTCGCGACGATCGGGGACACGCATCCTCCTTCCCGCGAGGGGTCGTGTGGCTCCAACTCCCGGTCCACGCTTGTCTTCCATGATCGGCTTCCGCTGGCGACTCCCAGCGATTCCTGGGGTGACTCCTGGAGGAGCGACTCTCGCGACGATCGGGGACACGCATCCTCCTTCCCGCGAGGGGTCGTGTGGCTCCAACTCCCGGTCCACGCTTGTCTTCCATGATCGGCTTCCGCTGGCGACTCCCAGCGATTCCTGGGGTGACTCCTGGAGGAGCGACTCTCGAGGAGCGACTCTCGGGAGCGACTCTTGGACAGGCGTCTTCCCTGCTTGGACAGGCGTCTTCCCTGTTCGCGGCTTGGATTGGGAGTCCTTCCAGCAACCTGCCCTCGAACTTCCCAAGTCCGCGACGAAGCAGGGCACTCGGCTCCGTTCTTCCAACGTGAGGGGGCCGCGTGGTCCTCTCCCTCGGCTCAACAACCCTCCGACCTGAATCCTGGAGTCACCCATGCCCCTCACCTCGACCCTGCTTGCGTCCCTCGCCCTGATCGCCGCGCTTGGACTGACCCCCGGGCTTGCCCGGATCTCCGCCCCGCCGTCCACCACCTTCGGCGCTGCGGAGGTCGTTCGAGCGGACGAGGACGGACCCGGCGTGCCCGCGAGCCGCCTATCCCCCGAGACCCTCGAACTGGGCGAGATGATGGTCGGGCGACCCACGACGGTCCCCTTCACGGTGAAGAACACCAGCTCGCAGTCGATCACGGTCGAATCGGTGAAGGGCGGGTGCGGCTGCACGACGGTCACCGCGCCTTCGAAGGCACCCATCGCGCCCGGCGAATCCTTCACCGTCGAGGTCACGGTCGACCCAGGCAAGCGGGGCGGCGTCGATCTCGTGAAGCCCCTCTACGTGGCGTTCGTCGGCGGTCCGGTCGAGTCGGTCCGCATCGTGGGGCGGGTGAGGGCGGTGGCGACGGTCACTCCCTCGACGATCGAGGCGACCGAGGCCGTGGACGCCACGCGGCGGTTGGTCGTCGAGGCGATCGACGGGGCACGCTTCCGGGTCACCGGCATCACGCCGGTCGGGATCCTGTCGTCGCCGACAGACGCGGCACCGTCATCGCGAGCCGAGTTCGCCTTCGACTTCGCCGCGTGGGATCGCGCGGGTCGTCCTGCCTCGATCATCATCTCGACGGACCTCGCGGGGGTGGCGGAGTTGGTGGTCCCGGTCCGCTCGACCGAGGCGGTCTTGATGTTCAGGCTGCCGGCGGCTTCCGGCGATGGCTCCGCGAGGACCACGGTCGAGGCCTCGCAGGACGAGATCATCCGCCGGCTCGACGAGGCGCTCTCGGGGGAGCAACTGTCCTCCCAGTTCCGCATGCGGCTCCATCGCGAGTCGGGCATGCTCTTCGTGCACGGGACGGAGCGCGACGTCGAGTCGGTCCGCGGCGCCGTGCGGGCGTTGCCTGCCTCGATGGGCGTCCGGGAGTCGCAGCCCGTGCAGGGCGCTTGATCACGCGAACGCCATGACCGCCTCCGCCGCCATGAGCCATCCCTCTCGCGGGAACGACCGCGTCGATCCCGAGGTCGCTCCGACCTCGAGTGCCGCCGAGGACGCGGTCATCGACGCGCTGACGGCGCGGATGACCGCGGGCGACGCCGCCGCCTATGAGGCGGTCTTCCGCCGCTCTTGCGGGTTCGTGGCGTCGGAGGCCCTCCGTCGCCTCGGTCGGCGACGGGACCTGACCGAGGACGTGGCGCAGGAGACCTGGCTTCGGGTGGCGCGGGCGCCCCGCCACTGCCCGAGCAGCGCGAGCCTCGACGCATGGCTCCGACGCCTGGTGCGAAGCGCTGCGATCGATCTTCTCCGGAGCGAGCTTGCTCGACGTTGCCGCGAGGAGCATGCCGCGATGTCCCGCGCGGAGGCGGTCGACTTCCTCGACGACATGGAGGTGCTCGAGGAGATCCGCCGCGAGGTCGCGGAGGTCGGCGGGATCACCCCCGAGGAGCGGTCGCTCTTCGAGCTTCAGGCACGCACCGGCGCGACCGTCGCGAGGCTCGCCGCCTGGCTTGGGATCGGAAGGTCCGCCTTGGATAGCCGCCTGCGTCGCGCCGCCGAGCGTGCCCG
The DNA here is from genome assembly GCA_016873275.1 of Phycisphaerae bacterium. Classification (GTDB taxonomy): domain Bacteria; phylum Planctomycetota; class Phycisphaerae; order Phycisphaerales; family SM1A02; genus VGXO01. The sequence continues at coordinate 3,723 of VGXO01000063.1, read as the reverse complement.
GGCGAGGAGGAACTCGTCATGAACCAGCTCAGTGACCGTCAGCAGGCGATGCTCGATCGTGGTCTCTCCGAGTTCCGTCGGGCGACCCGCGTGCGGCGAGCGAGGTTGACCGCCGCCGCCGTCGCGAGCATGGTCGTGGTCCTCGCCGCGATCGGGGTGGTCTTCTCGAGGAGCGCCTGGAGGACGTCGTCCTCCGAGCTGCCCGAGTACGTCGAGATCATCCAGAGCGATCTGCAGCTCGTGGGGGAGCTGCAGCTCGCGCGGGCTTGCGAGCAGATCGAGCGGACCGACGGTCGGATCCGCGTGCAGGAGTGCGTCGCCCTCGCGCCGACGCCGTGAGTTGCCGCCTCGGACTCGTCGCAACTTGACCGAGCGCTACCTCGACCGCCGCCGGCGTCACGCCGCATCGCCGAAGGTCAGCCGCGAGGGGGCGCCGCGAGTCTCGCGCCCCTCGAGGGTCCTCATCGCGATCGCAACCTCAGGTGGGTCTGACGTATCCCTGATCGCGGAGCCGACGCCCCATGGGCTCGTAGGCCGACTCCGGAGGCTCGAGCGTTCCGAGTCCCTCAACGTAGCGGTTGTACATGCAGAACGCTGCGGTGATCAGCACGGCGTCGTGGATGTCCTGATCGCTCGCGCCCGCGGCTCTCGCCTTCTCGACGTGCGCTGGGCGGACGCCGAGCACGCACTGCTGGAGCGCCCGGGCAAGCTCAAGCAGCGCCTGCATCCTCGGCGTGAAGCCGCTCGAGTCCTCCGACTCAAGCAGACGATCCATGGCGGAGCTCCGATCGCTCCCCAGCCACGCCCGCGCGGCGGCGGCATGCGACTTCGTGCAGAAGCGGCACCCGTTGAGGTGCGAGGTCCACGCGGCGATCACCTCGCGCTCGCCTGGCTCGAGGCTCGCGGGCTTCCGCAGAATTGTCTCGGCGAGCCCAAGCAGGTGTACCGCGGCATCGGGTCGAAACGCCAAGGGACCCGAGATGCCTGGGAGGGCGGCGGGAAGCGGAATGTGCGGCATGACCGGAAGGTAGCGACGGCGGATCGGCGGTCGCGCCGGATCAAGCGTGGACCGTCGACCGAGGGAGACCGGTTCGGTGCGAACCGTGCGGAACACCTCGGGGGGTCACAGAGAGGCATCAACTCGAAGCCAAGCCACACATGCCCGTGAACAGCCGGGGTGTGACGCCAATCCGATCCCCCCCAGGACTCAATGCCAGGACTCGATGCCAGGACTCGATGCCAGGATTCGATGCCTGTCCGAGGATTCGATGCCTGTCCGAGGATTCGATGCCTGTCCGAGGATTCGATGCCTGTCCGAGGATTCGATGCCTGTCCGAGTTCGTCCCCCGAGTTCGTCCCGTTGAAACGCTACGGGATGACGCCGCTCCAACCCCGGGCGGGTTCGATGCCTGTCCAACTTTGGGCAACTTTGGGCGGGTTCGATGCCTGTCCAACTTTGGGATGACGCCGCTCCAACCCCGGGCGGGTTCGATGCCTGTCCAACTTTGCACGTGAGGACGAGTTCGTCCAGCTCTCGATTGCCCGGCGGGCGAGCAAGCGGCAGCTTGCGCCGACTCGATGCCTGTCCGACTTCCCTGTCGTCCGACTTCCCTGTCCGCCTTCCCTTTCGACTTCCCTTCTTCGCTCCCTCGAAGTTGGAGGTGCCCTTCGGTGCCCTTGGGGCGCGCGGAAAGAGGGACCGCCGGTTGGGCGTCTGTCCAAGCAGAGTGGAGACTGGATGCCTGTCCATGTCCCTCCACCCATGTCCCTCCATCTTCCGTCCCGGTTGCTCCACGCCAACGGCTCCATCCGACGACCTCGCCGGTCGGTATCCGTTGGGGGTCTGTCGACCTAGCGAGACTGACCGCCCGTGCTGGCGAGCATCGACCACGCGAGCACGTCGAGGTCGGGAAGCTCGTCGCTGACGCCGGGCACCTTGAGATGCCGCAGCATGTTGAGGCACTGCGCGCGGTGATGCATGCCGTGCGTCGCGACGTGGACGATCATCGCGCCGAGCGAGAACCGGTAGGGAGTCCCTCCAAGCACGACGTCTTGCATCGTGCCAAGCCCACGCGCACGGGCACGGGTGATGCTCGCCTCGAGATTCGTCGATGCTTGTTCAAGGAGCGCCAGGAGCTCGGTCGGGGATCGGCGATGGGTCTCCTCGATCGAAGGGCGAATCGTCTGCGGCGGAGCATCGAGGCGGTCGGCCCATCGGAACATCGCCCCGACGACATGGGTCAGGGCATCGTGGAGCGAGCCGGGACCGATCTCGAACCTCCGATGCCAGGATCCTTCGTCGATTCGCTGGCAGAGTCGGAGCAACTCGCGCGTCGACCACGTGTTGTGCGCAAGCAACAGCTCGAGCGTGTCCGCTGACGACGCCTCGCGAGCAGGGGGCTTCCCGACCAGCACGATCAGAAGACCGTCGTAGCCCTTCGCGCCGACCGTCTGGATGCCCGCCGCGGCGAAGCGAGGCTCCTGGGCGATCCGGTCCATCATCGCGCGAACGCCTTCCACGCTCGCGTCGCCGGAGTGCTCCTCGATGAGCCGCCCTCGTCGGATGACGTTGTCCACGACGATGAGGGTGCCTTCGCGCGAGAGCGCGACCGCATGCTCAAGGTACGCCGGGCACTGCTCCTTGTCGGCATCGATGAAGATCAGGTCGAAGGGCGTGGTGCCGAGCTTCCGCAGCGCGTCGAGCGAGGCGACCGCGGGACCGACCATGACCTCGACTCGCGCGGGGAGATCCGCGCGGGCGATGTTCTCGCGGGCGAGCCGAGCGCGGTCGGGCTCGAGTTCGAGAGTGATCAGCTCGCCGTCCGAGGGGAGCGCACGGGCAAGCCAGATCGCGCTGTAGCCGGCGAGCGTGCCGATCTCGAGGATCCGTCGGGCGCCGATCGTGCGGGCGAGCACCTCGAGCAGGCGTCCTTGGGTCGGCGCCACGGCGATTTCGGGCAGTCCCGCCCGCGTGGAGGATGCCGCGGTCTGGGTCAGTGACTGGTCGGGCGGCGCGAGCCATGCCTCGAGGGCTCGATCAACGGCACTCCAGAGATCCTGCTGCGGAACGGGGTTCATGGACGGAGTATGGCGGAGTCCCGCGGTGGACGCGAGGCGGTGCGGAGTCGCTGTCCGAGGCGAAGTCGTGGACGAGGTCCTGTGAAGTGGCGCGAAGTCGCGGGCGCGAAGTCGGCGAAGTCGCGGAAGTCGGCGAAGTCGCGGAAGTCGCGCACGCGCGGAAGTCGCGCGGAAGTCGCGGACAGGCATGCTCTCGCGCGCGGAAGTCGCGGACAGGCATGCTCTCGCGCGGCGATCACGGACGAACGGGGCGATCTCGCGGGCGATCGGCGATCGCGGGCAATCGCGAGGCGATCTCGGACAGGCACGCTTTCGGCCGCGGCGATCTCGCGGCGATCTCGGACAGGCACGCTTTCGGCGGTTCGGCATCGATCTGGGGATCGCCGCCGCGTCGTCCGTAGCGTGCCGGCTCCGCTCCACGGAGACTCGTCATGGCGATCCCGCGCAGCCTCGTCGTCGATCCCGACGTCCCCGGCGTCTTCCACGCGCTCTCGCGATGCGTCCGCCGCGCGTTCCTCCTCGAGGAGGGACGCGGCGACCGACGCGGGTGGATGGAGACCCGGCTCCTCCGCCTCCTCGACGCCTTCGCCTTCGACCTCCACGCCTTCGCGATCCTCGGCAACCACTTCCACCTCGTCGTGGCGA
>VGXO01000062.1 GCA_016873275.1 Phycisphaerae bacterium | reverse complement strand
CCTTCGTGGTGCCCCGCCCGCTGATGCTCGGCAAGGCGTGGTGCGTCTACTTCCCGGCGCCGCTTCCCTTCAAGCCGGGCGGTCCGGCGGTGATCCCCGACTTCGGGCGGGTGCGGTTCATCCGGTAACCAACGGCGTGTCCCGGGACGGTTGAGGCGGGGTCCGTGCGTGGTCGATGAACCTTCGTCGTGGGAGGCTCCACGTCATCAGACCTCACTCGGGAACGCTCGCGCATCGCCGTCGTGACGGCGGTTGCGGGAGGCTACGACGACCTCATCCCGCCGCGGAATCGGTACGAGGGCGTCGACTACATCGCATACCTCGATGCGCCGGCGACCGAGGTCGCGGGCTGGGAGGTGCGTCCACTTCCTCGCTGGTCGAGCGACCCCCGGCATGCGGCAAGGCGCGATGCCAAGCTGCCGAAGATCCTCGCATCGCTCGTCCTGCCCGGATACGACTACTACCTCTGGCACGATGCGACTCATGACCTGCTCGTCGATCCGCGTGAGCTCGTGCATCGATTCCTCCCGGATCCCGGCGATGAAGTCGCGGTGTTCAGGCACTGGAGCCGCGACTGCGTCTACGCGGAGGGCCGTGAGGTACGGGTGTTTGACCTGGACACCAGCGACAACATTCGCCGGCAGCTCGACGCCTACCGGAGTGCAGGGTTTCCGCCCCGCGCAGGACTCTTCGAGCTCCCGGTGATCCTGCGCCGCGCGAGTCCGCGCACCACGCGCCTCGAGCTTGCCTGGTGGGAGCAGATCTGCCGCTACAGCTCCCGCGACCAGTTGAGCTTCCCATTTGCCTGCTGGAAGCTCGGCATCGACGTCCGCACGATCTCTCCCGGCACCGCGTTCAGGAACGAGCTCGTGCGGGCCGTTCGACGGCACAAGATTGGCGGTCGACGTCGGTCCAGGCTGGAGGAGGCGAAGCGATGGATGAGCTGGAAGTGGGGTGGTCTGCTTCGAAGAGCGCGGCTTCGCTGAGCGCGAGGAGCGCGTGAGCGGACCGCGCGAGCGCCGCTACTTCCATCGCTCGCTCCATGCTTGGAAGCAGAGCGCGGTCCAGATCCTCGTCATCGACGCGCCCGGGCGTCTCTCGGCGAATCCACGCCATGCCCGACCGACCCGATCCGCGTCGAGCCATCCCTCGCGGCGAAGGCGATCCTCCGAGAGGAGCTCCTCGGCCCATGCGCGGAGCGGACCACGAATCCATCCCTCGATCGGCGGAGTGAAGCCCTGCTTGGGACGCTCGATCAGGGATTCGGGGACGCTGCGGTACAGCACTCTTCGCAGCAGCCAGCGCGATCGGCCGCCACGGACCTGCCAGGTCGAGGGGATGCGTGCGGCGAACTCAAACAGGCGGTGATCGAGCAGGGGCTCCCGTGCCTCGAGGCTCACCGCCATGCTCGCGCGATCGACCTTGGTCAGGATGTCGCCGGGCAGGTAGCTGATCGAGTCGGCGAACCGCATCCTCGCTCGGGCGTCGCCGCCTCCAAGGCGCCAGGAGGGTGGAGGACCTTCCTCGAGGGGATCGACCCCGAGCACGATCGAGCGACCACCAACCTGATCCCAGAAGCTCATCCACCGGTGCAGCAGGTCGAGCTCGTCGTTCGCGGTGAGGAAGGGACCGATCTTCTGCAGCGGCTCGCCGAAGGCGAGCACCTGCAGGCGAGTGGTGCCTCGCCCGGACAGTCGGCGCGCCAGCGCCCCGGGACCGTCCTCCGACGCGAAGCCGGCCTGCTCGGCGAGCCATCGGCGGATCGCCATCGGCAGCCTCCGCAGCCGGCGATGCAGGCGCGGCATCCTCTGATAGTGGCGGTAGCCGCCGAAGAGCTCGTCGCCGCCGTCCCCGCTGAGGACGACCGTCAGCGAGCGGCGTGCCTCTCGGCAGACCAGGAACGTCGGGATCTGCGAGGCATCGGAGAAGGGCTCGTCCCAGATCTCAGGGAGGCGCGGCACCACCTCGAGCGCATCCGCGGCGGTCACGACGCGGGTCTCATGCCGCGTCCCGAGATGCCGGGCGACCGCCTCGGCGTGCGGGGACTCGTCGGCGCCTGGTTCCTCGAATCCGATGGTGAAGGTGCGGACGCCGCCGGGATTCAGCGCCTGCATGCGGGCGACCACGACCGACGAGTCGATGCCGCCGGAGAGGAACGCCCCCAGCGGGACGTCCGCGATCATGCGCAGGCGGATCGAGTCGTCGAGCAGCGACTGCAGCTCGTCGACGGCGTCGTCCTCCGAGCCCGGCAGGGGAGCGTCAAGTCCCGCGAGCATCGCCTCGCGCGCGGACCACCAGACGTGGATGGATCCCCTCCCGGTGGCGGGATCAAGGCGAAGCCTGGTCCCGGGCGGAAGCTTGCGGATGCCCGTCCAGATCGAGCGTGGATCCGGCACGTAGCCGTAGCGCATGAACGCCGCGAGCGACCTCCGGTCGATCGAGGCGGAGAAGCCGGGCATCGCATGGATCGCCTTGAGCTCCGAGGCGAAGGCGAGCGTCGCGCCGGGCGGCACCCGGACCTCATGGTCGCCGTGCGCCTCGTCCCGACCGGGCACGCCGTAGTAGAGGGGCTTCACCCCGAGCCGGTCCCGCACGAGGTGAAGCACCCGATCCCGCGCATCCCAGACCGCGAAGGCGAACATGCCGATGAACCGCGGCAGGCTCTGCTCGACGCCCCACTCCTCGAATGCCGCGAGCATCACCTCGGTATCGGAGTGCCCGCGGAAGCGATGACCGCGAGGCTCGAGATCCTTCCGCAGCTCGGTGAAGTTGTAGACCTCGCCGTTGAAGGCGATGGTGAACCGGCCGGACGCCGAGGTCATCGGCTGATGCCCTTCGGGCGTGAGGTCCTGGATGGCGAGGCGGCGGAAGCCGAGGGCGACTCCGGACGCTGCATCGATCCACGTGCCTTGGTCGTCGGGACCCCGGTGGGAGATCGCGGAGGACATCGACTCGACGGCCGCCCGCAGCCGATCTGCACGCCACGAGGCGCCCGAGATGATCAGTCCAGCAAGTCCGCACACGATGGTTGGCCGGCGGGATCGAGTAGTCCGCGGATTCCGAGCGGAAGGACCGGATCTGGTCGCGACGTGAGTCGGCGTGCCGACGATCCTCCTGCGGCGGCGCCCGTCGTTGACCGAGATATCGGACTTCGATCAAGGAACCTTGAGTGGAATCCACACTTGGTCGGGACCCGGGGGCTGCGTCCACGCCGCATGTCCCGGTCGACCAATGGGGAGGCGGATCATCCCTGAACGCGCCTTCTCGATGGCGGGCGTCAGCGCTTGACCATCGCGACGTGCGACCCGGGACGCTGAGGCGTCTGGAGCCGCGCGGTCGCGTTGGTCTCTCGACCTGGCGTAGCGCGGTATCGGCGACAGAGGATGACGAAGGTGGCAAAGGCGCCGGCGAGGAGCGGCTGAGTGCTGGTCCAGAAGGCATTCAGCAGGCAGTCGAAGCTGTAGAGGAAGGACCACGTCGCGAGTCCGAGCACGACGCCCTGCGTCTGGACGCTCAGCGGCACGCGGCGGATCGCGAGCACCGCCGCGATGCCGGGAGCGAGCATCCAGCCCCAGACGGAGATCAAGCCGAGCAGACCTCGATTGCTGAAGATGATGATCCACAGCCCGTCGGTGACCACCTCGTTGTGTCCGAGCACCTCGATCGCCTTGAGGTCGCCGAGATCGCGGTTCGCGCCCCACCCCCCGAGCCCGACGAGCGGGGATTGGCGGATCGTGTTCCACACGAGGATCGCCTCATGATCAAGGCAGAACTGAAGGCTGCCGCCCTTGCCTTCGCCGAACACGCTGCCGGACAGGTCGACCATCCACCCGCGAACGGGCGCGCCCGCGTCGGCGAAGGCGAAGACGTTGTACAGGATCACGGACGCCGCGAAGAGCAGTGGCGTCCTCCAGATCCCGAAACATCGCCAACCACGCGCCGCCGCGGCGACGAGCGCTATCAAGGCCACCGAGCCGCGTCCGAAACACAGCAGCGTGACGGCGCACGCGATCCATGCGATCGACTTGGCGGAGAGGAACCACACGCCCCTCCAGGCATCGTCTACGTCGGACGGCTCGCCGGCTCGAAGGGCGTGGACGTCCTGCTCGCCGCGTTCCGCGAGCTCCACGGCAGCCATCCTGGGGCGACGCTGACCTTGGTGGGACCCGATCGGGGCATCCTCGAGGAGGATGGTCGAGCACTGAGCTTCGCGCAGTCCATCGAGCGGCTCATCCCGGAGCCGTCGATCCGCTCGCGGGTCGAATGGATCGGTCCGCGGGCGTCGCACGAGCTCGACGAGGTCCGCCGCCGAGGCGCGGTCCTCGTCATGCCGTCGCGCTTCGAGAACTTCCCCTTCGCGGTCGCCGAGGCCGCGGCGCTCGGGTGCCCCATCGTCGCCTCCGACGTCGGCGGCATCCCCGAGATGCTCGAGCACGGTCGGAGCGGGAGGCTCTTCCCCGTCGGCGACGCCTCGGGGCTCGCGGCGGAGCTGCGGTTCATGCTTGACCATCCCGACCATGCCGAGTCGTGCGGTCGCGAGGCACGCATCGATTGCGCTGCCCGCCTCGATCCGGCGGTCGTGGCGGCGCAGATGGCGGACTTCTATCGCCGAGTCATCGCGCGATGCGGCTCGCGGGGGGTCCGCCGGGCGGCGTAGACCTGGGGCACGACTTTCACCCCCTCACATCCGCGCCGGCGACTCGATGCCGAGGAGCGCGAGCCCATCCGCGAGGACGCGGCGGGTCAGGTCACTGAGGCGGAGCCGGCTCGAGCGAGTCGGCTCGTCCGCCTTGAGCACCGGGCAGTCGTGATAGAAGGCGTTGAAGGCGTTCGCGAGGCGGTGGAGGAACGCGCAGAGGCGGCTCGGCTCGAGCGTGCGGGCGACGTCCTCGACGACGCCCGCGTAGGCGAGGAGCGCCAGCGCGAGATCCCGCTCGGACGGCGCCGCGACCGCGATCGGCGCGTCGGGCAGCGCCGGGCGATCGACGGGCACCTCCAGCCCCGCCTTCACGAGGATCGAGCGGATGCGGGCATGGGCGTACTGGATGTACGGGCCGGTGTCGCCCTGGAAGGACACCATGCGGTCGAGATCGAAGACGTAGTCGCGGGAGACCTCGAGCGAGAGGTCGGCGTACTTGACCGCGGCGATGCCGACGGCGCGGCCGATCGCGTGCAGCTCGGGATCGGAGAGCCCGTGCGTCGCGGCGTCGGGATCGGCGGCGCGGGCACGCACCTCCTCTTCGCCGCGGGCGACCGCCTCGGCGAGGAGCGACGCGAGCGTCACGTTCTCGCCCGAGCGGGTCTTGAGCGGACGCTTGTCGGCGCCGAGCACCGCGCCGAAGCCGAGGTGCACGAGCTCCGAGCGCTCGCCGTCCGAGGTGCGGTCCCAGCCGATGAGGCGGCACGCGTCGAAGACGTCCTTGAAGTGGTCGCGCTGCCGCGCATCCACCACGTAGACCACCCGGTCGGAGTCGAGCTCCTGCACGCGGAAGCGGACCGCGGCGAGGTCGGTGGTCGCATAGAGGAATCCGCCGTCGGACTTCCGGATCAGGAGCGGTCGCTCCCGGTCGGCGAAGCGGACCACGATCGCCCCGGCGTCCTCGGTCGCGAGACCGGACTCGAGGAAGTCCTCGACGACGATCCCGAGGCGGTCGCGGTAGAAGCTCTCGCCGCGGCTGTGCTCGGGACCAAGGCGCACGTTGAGGATGACCGCGGTCTCGAAGACCTCCCGCATCGTGCAGTCGACGATCTTCCGCCAGTCGCGGAGGAGCTCCGCGTCGCCCGCCTGCAGGCGGAGGAGCGTCGACTTCGCCTCCTCGACGGCGGCGCGGGCGCCCTCGTGCTGCGCCTCGAGCTCGGCGATCCGATGCGGACCGCACCCCGTTGCCCTCGCCGCCGCGAGCCCGCCCGGGTCGTCGGCGCCCGCCGCCTGCGCCGCGCGGTAGGCGACGTTCAGGTCCGGCAGCGTGAGCCGGTCGAGGTCCGCCCCGCGGCGTCGAAGCGCCGCGAGGGTCATCGCGATCGGGAGACCCCAGTCGCCGAGGTGGTTCTCGCGGTGCACCTTGCGACCGAGGCGCTCGTGCACCCGGGCGAGGCAGTCGCCGATGATCGTCGCCCGCAGGTGCCCCACGTGCATCTGCTTCGCGACGTTCACGCCGCAGAGGTCGATGGTGACCGCGTGAATCCTCCGCTGCGGGACGATCCCGAGGCGGGCGTCGTCCATCCCCTCGAGCATCGACGCGAGCGCCCCGGCGTCGAGGCGGATGTTGATGAAGCCGGGTCCGGCGACCTCCGGCGCGAGGGCGATCCCCGCGAGGTCGACGGTGCGGGCAATTCTCTCGGCGAGCTCGCGCGGCTTCATGCCATGCGACTTCGCGAGCGACATCGCCGCGTTCGACTGGAAGTCGCCGTGCCGCGGATCGCCGCTCGGGCGGACCTGCGGATCGCACGCCTCCGGCACGATCCCGAGGACCGAGGAGATCGCCGCGCGGAAGCGGCGGTCGAGCATGGTCGCGGGATCGAGGAGCTCGTCGGAGGGCTGCGCCATGGCGGATGAGGGGGGGCGGACTATAAGAGGACGGCGCGGAGGGCGTCCGCGCCTCAGGACCCAAGCACGCCCCGCCGCTCGGCGTAGAGCTTCTCCATCAGCGGTCTCCGCGAGGCGACGCCGCCCGGCTCGTCAAGCCGCGCGATCACCGCCTCGAGCAGGTCGATGAGCCCGTGGTAGTCGGCGACCGAGATGAACTCCGGCGCGACCCGCGCCGGTCGCTCGCCCGACGCGACCTCGTCGATGCGGCTCATGTTGTGGTAGTGCCCAAGCGGCAGGCAGAGGCAGGTCGACTCGTAGCCGTAGGCGGCGAAGGCGGTCGCCTCGCAGGCGCCTCCGGGCATCAGCTTCCGCTGCCAGCGGAACTCGCGGTCCTTCGCCTTCTCCGCCGCGGCGTGCGCCTCGGCGGCGGCGGCGACCGCGTTGGTGAGCGCGGGCGAGAAGACGCTCAGCCGGTCGCCGACCCGCACGATCGGTCCGCCGCCGATCGGGCTCTCCGCGAAGCTCCGGCTGTTCTCGAGGCAGAGGAGCCGCGCCCGGCGGTCGATCGAGCGGGATCGCGCCGCCGCGATCGCCCCGACGAAGCCGACTTCCTCCGCGCGGGTGAAGAGGACGCCGACGTGCGGGAGCCCGCCCGCGCGGCTGGTGCGGTCGAGGAGCGCAAGCGCCGCCGCGACCGCCGCGAGGTCGTCGCAGGCGTGGGTGAAGAGGAGACCTTCCTTGATCCGCGGCGCGGGAAACCTCCACCGCACCACGTCGCCCGCGGCGATCCCGGCGCCGTTGCCCGAGAGCCGAACGATCACCCGCCGATGCGGCGAGGCGACCTCCGAGACCGCGACGATCCGACCTCGATGCGGGCGGTCCCGCGAGTCGATCGCCTCGACCTCCGCGTCGTCGAAGTAGGGGCGGTTCACGCCGCCGCGGAACTCGCAGAGCAGGAACCGCCCGCGCGACTCGAGGAGCGCCGCCGCGGGTCGAGCCGACGCCGCGCGGGGCGGCTTCGTCGCCGGCGGCGGATCGAGCTCGGAGACGAGGTCGCCGAGGACGCCCTGGTGCGTCGCGCGGAGCGCGACGAACGCCGGATGGTCGAGGTGTGCGGTGACGAGGATCGGGCGCGTCGCGGCGCGTCCCCGCGCGACCTTCCTGAGCCCGGCGCGGGGACGGATCAGGAGGTTTCCCGCGTCGTCGCGCTCGAGCCGCAGGTGCCGCCGGGTCCTGAGCCATCGCTCGATCCAGGCGATCACGCGGTGCTCGCGTCCGGCGGCGGTCGGGATCGCGGTCACCTCGCGGAGCCAGTCGAGCTCGCGTCGTCGTCGTGCCTCGTGCATCGGGGGAGTTCCGGGGGAGTTCCGGGGGAGTTCCGGGGGAGTTCCGGGGGGCTTCCTTGGATCGTGGCGGGCGCCGAACCTAGCACCCGCGCGACCTCGCCGCGAGTCGGGGCGACCTCTACCATCCCGCCCTCCGCGGCGGCTGCCGCGGCACGCGAACCGATCCCGGAGCATGACCATGTCGATCCGCCGCCTCGTCGCCGCCACCGGACTGCTTGCGCTCGGCGCCGCCGCCCTCGCGACCGCGCCCCAGGCGGCGGATGGTCCCTACGTGCTTCCGCCGCTTCCCTACGCCGCGAACGCGCTCGAGCCGGCGATCGATGCCCGCACGATGGAGATCCACCACGGCAAGCATCACGCCGCGTACGTCGCGAACCTGAACAAGGCGGTCGCCGGGCTCGAGGTGCCGGTCGACGTCGAGGTCCTCATCGCCGACCTCGGCGGTCTTCCGGAGTCGGTCCGCACCCAGGTCCGCAACAACGGCGGAGGTCACGCGAACCACGTCCTCTTCTGGACGATCCTCGCGCCGGAGGGACGGGGCGGCTCGCCCTCGGCGGAGCTCGCGGCGGCGATCGACGCGGACCTCGGCGGCATGGCGGCGATGAAGGAGGCGGTGCTCAAGGCGGGCGCCACCCGCTTCGGCTCGGGATGGGCGTGGGTGGTGGTGACGCCCGAGGGTCGCCTCCGCGTCTCGAGCACGCCGAACCAGGACAGTCCGCTCATGGGCGCGCCGTGGGTCGAGGTCCCCGGCACGCCGATCCTCGGGATCGACGTCTGGGAGCACGCCTACTACCTCGCCTACCAGAACCGCCGGGGCGAGTACCTCGAGAAGATCTGGGGCATCCTCGATTGGAACGAGGTCTCGCGGCGCTTCGCGCAGGCGAGGGCGGCGCAGGCGAAGTGACCATGACGCGCGGCGCGGCGGAACGAGCCTCGTCCGCCGGTAGAGTCCGGGGATGCCCTCCGAGCATCCCAACCCGCCCGAGCTCTGGCTCCTCCGACACGCCGCGACCGAGTGGAGCGAGAACGGTCGGCACACCGGATCGCGCACGAACCTTCCGCTGAACGCCGCCGGTCGCGCGGCGGCGGTCGCGCTCCGCTCGTCGCTCGAGGGCATCTCCTTCGCGGCGGTCCTCTCGAGCCCGCTCGACCGCTGCATGGAGACCTGCCGGCTCGCGGGTCGCGGCGACGTGATGCGGACCGATGCGGACCTCGTCGAGTGGGACTACGGCGACCTCGAGGGACTCACCACGCCGCAGATCCGCGAGAAGTACCCCGCATGGACGATCTGGTCTGGTCCCTGGCCCGGCGGCGAGGATGCCGCGAAGGTCGGCGGGCGGGCGCGGCGGGTGATCGACCGTCTGCGGGCGATTCCCGGACGCGTCGCGATCTTCAGTCACGGGCACTTCTCCAGGGTCCTCGCGGCAACCTGGCTCGGCTTCGAGGCGCCCGCCGGCAAGGCGTTCGCCCTCGACACCGGGACCTACTCGATCCTCGGCTGGGAGCACGAGTACCCGACGCTTCGGAAGTGGAACGTCTGAGCGGTCGTGCACCGTGCCCAACGGGACCGCCCGGATGAGCCGCCCGGGCGATCGATCGCGCGGACTCGATCGACCCTCCGACTTCCCGCTGGAGCGCCGCGGACCTTGAACTACTCTTGGGAGTGATGACCTCGCCGCGCGTCGCCATCGGGCTGGGAGCCTCGGGACTCTGCGGAGCCGTCGCCCTGCTCGCGGCGCTCGCCCCGGTCCCCCGTCACCTGACCTCCGACGATCCGCCGCCGACGCCGTCCGCCCCGCGGGTCGATCAGGCCGCCGCCTCCGACCGCGCCGCCGACGACGCGATCTTCGCCGCCGAGGTGCTCCCGGTCCTCGAGGCGCGGTGCGTCGAGTGCCACGGGCGAGAGAAGGCGAAGGCGGGGCTCCGGCTGCATGCGCTCGCGGAGATCCTCGGGGCGCCGGCGCTTGACCGCGTCGTCGTGGGCGGCGACCTCGAGGCGAGCGAGCTCTGGCGGCGGATCAACCTCCACGCGGAGGACGAGGAGGCGATGCCCCCGAAGGGCGACCGCCTCGCCGCGGCGGAGATCGACGCCGTGCGCCGCTGGATCGAGGCGATGCCCGCGGAGGACCTCGACGGCGCCGCCGAGGCGGTTGATGAGGCGACGCTCCATCAGGCGAGGGTCGAGGAGGCGCTTCGGGACCGCTGGGCGTTCCGCCCGCTCGTGAAGCCGGAGCCGCCGCGGGTGATGCGTCCGGAGTGGTGCCGGAACGAGGTCGACTTCTTCGTCCTCGGGACGCTGGAGGCCGCGGGGCTCGAGCCCGCGCCGGAGGCGGATCCCCTCACGCTCCTCCGCCGGGCAAGCCTCGACCTCGTCGGCCTGCCGCCGTCGCCCGAGGAGATCGACGCGTTCCTCGCCGCATGGGCGGGGGATCCGGAGGAGGCGTGGAGCGCCCTCCTCGACCGGCTCCTCGCGAGCCCGCATCACGGCGAGAAGTGGGGGCGGCACTGGCTCGACCTCGTCCGCTACGCCGACACCAACGGCTTCGAGCGCGACGGCGTCAAGAACGGCGCCTGGAAGTACCGCGACTGGGTGGTCGCGGCGCTCAACGCCGACATGCCCTACGACCGCTTCGTCCTCGAGCAGCTCGCGGGCGACGAGCTTCCCGACCGCGGCTTCGGGAGCCTCGTCGCGACGGGCATCTACCGCCTCGGCATGTGGGACGACGAGGTGCCCGACCTGAAGCAGGCGCTCGCCGACGACCTCGACGGGATCGTGGACGTCGTGGGCCGCACCTTCCTCGCCCTCCCGATGGGCTGCGTCCGCTGCCACGACCACAAGGGCGATCCGATCGCCCACGAGGAGTACTACGAGTTCGCGGCGTACTTCGCGGGCGTGCGTCCCTACAAGACGAGCCCCTTCAACTCGATCGCCGCCGAGAACGTCCTGCGGATGGTGCGGTCGGACTTCGGTCACGCCGATCCCGAGGCGGAGCGCCGAGCGCACCGCGCCGAGCGGGAGCGGCTGATCGCGGCGGTCCGCGCGATCGAGGCGTCGGCGGGGCTCGTGCCCGACGCGGACGCGTTCGTCGACCGCGCGCCCACGAACGGACTCGTCGCGCACTTCGCCTTCGAGGACGACCGATCCGGCGTGGCGGTCGACTCGCGGGGCGGGGCGAGCGCCACGGTCCGCGATGCGCAGTTCGCGCGAGCAGGACGCGTCGGTCGCTGCTTCGGCTTCGACGGCGGCGACGACCGCGTCGAGGTCGCCCGGCCGGTCTCCGCGAGCTTCACGATCTCCCTCTGGATGCGGACGACCGACGTCGGCGGCGGCAGCGAGAGCGACCGCCGCTGGTTCCTCGGCAAGGGCCTCGTCGACGGCGAGATCCCCGGCATCGTCCCCGACTTCGGGGTGAGCCTGATCTCGAACGGTCATGTCGCCGCGGGCACCGGCGATCCCGAGACCTTCCTGAGCTCTGGTCCGGGTCACAACGACGGCGCCTGGCACCACGTCGCGTTCACCCGCGACATGTCCTCCGGCGAGGTCGCGCTCTTCGTCGATGGCGTCGAGGTCGATCGCGCCCCGGGCTCGACCGCGCCGCTCGACCGACCGACGATGCTCGCGATCGGGGCGATGCTTCCCGGGCACGGCGCCTTCGCGGGCGACCTCGACGAGGTCCGCTTCTTCGACCGCGTGCTGGCCGCGGAGGAGATCCGCGCGTCGGCGACGGGACTGCTCCCGCCCGCCGAGGCGCGGGAGCTCGTCGCCGCGGCGCTCGGGGCCGAGGAGGCATCGCGGCTCGAGTCGCTGCACGCCGAGCTCGCGGCGCTCCGCTCGCCGGACTTCCGGGGGGAGTCGGTGCTCGTCGTCCGCGACGTGCCGGAGCCGCCCGCCACCTTCGTGATGGAGCGGGGCAGCCCGCACAGCCTCGGGGCGCGGGTCGAGCCGGACGTTCCGGCGATGGCGGGGGCGTTCCGACCGGGTGCGATCGTCGCGCCCGCGCACGGCGAGAGCAGCGGGCGGAGGCTCGCGCTCGCGAGGTGGATCGCGGACGCCCGCAACGGGCTTGCGCTGCGGGCGATCGCGAACCGCCTCTGGCAGCATCACCTCGCCGCCCCGATCGTGCCGACCCCGAGCGACTTCGGTCGCTTCGGCGAGAAGCCGACGCATCCGGAGCTCCTCGACTGGCTCGCCGCGACCTTCGCCGAGCGAGGCTTCTCGATGAAGGACTTCCACCGCCTCGTCATGCAGAGCGCGACCTACCGCATGTCGAGCGTGCCCTCGGAGTCTGCGCTCCTTCGCGATCCCGCGAACGAGCTCCTCTCGCGGCAGCGGATGCGGCGACTGACCGCGGAGGAGCTGCGCGACGGGATGCTCGCGGCGAACGGCACCATCGACCTCCGCCTCGGCGGCGAGGGCATCCGCCCGCCGATGCCCGCCGAGGTGCTCGCGACGAGCTCGACGCCCGACTCGGTCTGGCCGCTCACGCCGGAGGAGACCTGGTCGCGGCGGAGCCTCTACATCCTCCAGAAGCGGTCGCTGCAGCATCCGCTTCTGGTCGTCTTCGACTCCGCGGACATCGACTCCCCGTGCCCGGTCCGCTTCTCGACGGTGCAGCCGACGCAGGCGCTCTCGATGCTCAACGGCGAGCTCGTGATCCGCGAGGCGCGGCTCCTCGCGCGGCGCCTCGAGCGCGAGCGACCGGGCGACCTCCGCGGGCAGGCGGCGCTTGGTCGGCTCCTCGTGGGCGGACGACCGGCGGCGGGGGAGGACCTCGACGAGGCGGTCGCCTTCGTCGAGGAGCTGGAGGCGATCGAAGGGCTCTCCCGCGGGGAGGCGCTCGAGAACCTCTGCCTGGTCCTCTTCAACCTGAACGAGTTCCTCTATGTCGATTGAGCGAGCGATCGAGCGATCACGCGCACGCTCGGTGGAGTCGACTCCTTCGAGGCTCCGGCGCGAACCGGCCGATCGCGACGAACGAAACCCCGACGTTGCCCGCGAGGTGAACCATGACTGACCCGAATCAAGCCCACGACCGCCCGCAGAACACCTTCTGCGGCCGCACCCGTCGCGAGTTCATGTGGCAGGCCGGCGGCGCGTTCACCTCGGTCGCGCTGACCGGCATGCTCGCGTCGGAGGGCTTCATCCGCCGGCAGGCGCTCGCCTTCGACGGCTCGACGCCGATGCCGGGCGGTCCGCTCGCGCCGAAGCCGGCGATGTTCCCGGCGAAGGCGAAGAGCGTGATCTTCCTCTTCATGTACGGAGGTCCGAGCCACGTCGACACCTTCGACTACAAGCCGGAGCTCTACAAGTTCGACGGGCAGACGATCAAGGTGAGGACGAAGGGCCGCGGCGGCGACCGCAACGAGGGTCGCGTGGTCGGACCCAAGTGGAGCTTCAAGCAGCACGGGCAGAGCGGGGCGTGGGTCAGCGACCTCTTCCCGCACCTCGCGACCTGCGTGGACGACCTCGCGTTCGTCAAGAGCATGTACGCCGACAGCCCGATCCACGGCTCGGCGATGCTCATGATGAACTCGGGCAAGCTGCTCGGCGGCGCGCCGGCGCTCGGCTCCTGGATCAACTACGGCCTCGGGACGGTCAACCAGAATCTTCCGGGCTTCGTGGTGATGCTCGACTCGACTGGCGGCCCGATCTCGGGCGCGAAGAACTGGTCGAGCGGCTACATGCCGGCGATCTACCAAGGCACGGTGCTGCGCGGCGAGGGGCCGCCGATCCTCGACCTCTCGAATCCCTCGGGACGCAGCGACGGCCTGCAGCGGCGCTTGCTCGATCGCGTCAAGATGTGGAACACCCGCCACGCGCTGCTGCGCTCGGGGAACCCGGAGCTCGAGAGCCGCATCGAGAGCTACGAGCTCGCCTACCGCATGCAGTCGGACGCGCCGGAGGCGGTGGACCTCGCGCGGGAGCCGGCGGAGGTGCGGGAGCTCTACGGGATCGACAAGCCCGAGACCCGCGAGTTCGGCGAGAAGTGCCTGCTCGCGCGGCGGCTCGTCGAGCGAGGCGTGCGCTTCGTGCAGGTCTACTCGGGCGGCAGCCACAACGACGCGAACTGGGACGCCCACGGCGACCTGAAGCAGAACCACGACTACCACGCCGGACGCACCGACCGGCCGATCGCCGGGCTCCTCAAGGACCTCAAGCGCCGCGGGCTGCTCGACGAGACGCTCGTCGTGTGGGGCGGCGAGTTCGGGCGTCAGCCGACCGCCGAGTACGCCGAGGGCACCGGGCGCGACCACAACTCCTTCGGCTTCACCATGTGGATGGCGGGCGGCGGCGTGAAGGGCGGCGTGAGCGTCGGCGAGACCGACGAGCTCGGCTCGACCGGCGTCGGCGAGCGCTACCACGTCAAGAACCTCCACGCGACGATCCTCTCGCTGATGGGTCTCGACCCGAACGAGCTCTCCTACTTCTACGGCGGGCTCGACCAGCGGCTCGTCGGCGTCGAGGGGGCGGAGCCGATCCGCGGGGTGATGGCGTAGGACCGCGGGCACTTCGGGTGGACCGCGGGCACTTCGGGTGGACCGCGGGCATCTTGCCCGCATCGGCTCCACCTCTCCCGCGAGTCGCGGAGCGACGAGTGGGAGAGGTCGGTTCGCGAGCTTCGCTCGCGAACCGGGTGAGGGTGGCGCGACCCGCGACGAATGCCGCAGGGCGCACCGATCGAGACATCGCGTGTCGATTCAGCGCCTCGACTCGCTCGTCATGCTTCGGACCACCCCCACCGGGCTTGTCGCGTCGCGACAAGCCCGACTCCCCCGCTCGCGGCGCTCGCGGGAGAGTGACGGAACGCATCGCGCCATGCGTGGACCGCGCCCCCCTTAAGATGGACCGCGGGCACTTCGGGTGGACCGCGGGCATCTTGCCCGCATCGGCTCCACCTCTCCCGCGAGTCGCGGAGCGACGAGTGGGAGAGGTCGGTTCGCGAGCTTCGCTCGCGAACCGGGTGAGGGTGGCGCGACCCGCGACGAATGCCGCAGGGCGCACCGATCGAGACATCGCGTGTCGATTCAGCGCCTCGACTCGCTCGTCATGCTTCGGACCACCCCCACCGGGCTTGTCGCGTCGCGACAAGCCCGACTCCCCCGCTCGCGGCGCTCGCGGGAGAGTGACGGAACGCATCGCGCCATGCGTGGACCGCGCCCCCC
>VGXO01000061.1 GCA_016873275.1 Phycisphaerae bacterium | reverse complement strand
CTCCCCGAAGAACGCCGCGCCGAAGTGGACGCCGTAGAGACCGCCGACGAGGGTCTCCTTCGGCGGGTTCCGCCCGTGCCGCGGCTCGACGAGCCACGCCTCCACGCTGTGGCAGTGCCCGCGCTTGAAGAGCTCGAGATACGCCTCGAGGAGCGGCTCGCACATCCACGTCCCGTTGCTCGGGCTTCGCGGCGTCGCGCACGCCCGCATGACCTCCTCGAAGGCACCGTCGCTTCGGATTACGAACCGTTCCCTGCGGACCTCGCGCGCCAGGTTCTTCGGGACGTGGAACGCGTCGAGGTCGAAGACGCCGCGGGTGGAGGGCTCGACCCAGTCGATCGGTCCCCGCCGACCCCGCGACATCGGGAAGACCCCGTGCAGGTACGCCGCGATGAGATGGTCCGCCCTCGGCGCCCGCGACGCGGCGCCACGTCGGATCTCCGCCCACGCGGTCCGGACCGCGTCGTCGTCGCGTCGCGCTCGCGGCGGGGTCGCGGTCATCGCGGGCTCACGGAGGCGTCATGAACTCAGGCGGGGAACTCGCGCCGAAGCGTGCGGAGCCCGCCGATCAGGGCATCGATGTGCTCCCGTCCGTGCGCCGCGGAGATCTGGACCCGCAGGCGGGCGTGACCCTCCGGCACCACCGGATGACCGAAGCCGATCACGAAGACGCCGAGCTCGAGCAGCCGCTTGCTCATCGCGATCGCCTTCGCGGTGTCGTGGACGATGATCGGGCAGATCGCCGTCGGCGAGTCGAGGACGGAGAAGCCCGCCTCGACGATCCCCGTTCGCGCCGCCGCGACGTTCGCCCGCAGCCGCGCGACCCGCTCCGGCTCCCGCTCGAGGATCGCGATCGCCTTCTCCGCCGAGCACGCGACCGTCGCCGGCACCGCGTTCGAGAAGAGGGTCGGGCGACCTCGCTGGACGAGAAGCTCGATCATCTCCCGCGAGCCCGCGACGTAGCCGCCCGCGGCGCCGCCGAGCGCCTTGCCGAGGGTGCTCGTGAGGCAGTCGATCCGCGTCGCCGGCATGCTCCAGTGCTCGTGCGTGCCGCGACCAGTTCGACCCATCACGCCGGTGCCGTGGCTGTCGTCGACGACGAGCATCGCCCCGAACTCGTCGCAGAGCCCGCGGATCGCCGGCAGGTCGGCGATGTCGCCCTCCATCGAGAAGACGCCGTCGGTCACGACCCAGATGGTGCCGGTGACCTCGGGGTTCGAGCGTGCCGCGGCGAGCTTCGCGCGGAGGTCATCGAGATCGCCGTGGCGGTAGACCCCGCGGAGGAGCCCCTTCTTGATGCTCACCGCGAGACGGATGCCGTCGATGATCGAGGCGTGGTTGAGCTCGTCCGAGAGGATCAGGTCGCCCGGCTCGCCGAGCGTCGGGAACACCGCCTCGTTCGCGTTCCAGCAGCTCGTGAAGGTGTAGGCGGCGGGAAGTCCGGTGAAGTGCGCAAGCCGCTTCTCGAGGCGCTCATGGCACTCGAAGGTCCCGCAGATGAAGCGGACGCTCGCGGTGCCGGCGCCGTAGCGGCGGAGCCCCTCGATTCCCGCCTCGACGACCTCGTGATGGTTCGCGAGCCCGAGGTAGTTGTTCGAGCAGAAGCAGGCGACGGTGCCGCTGCCGCGGAGGCGCACGGTCGCATCCATCGGTCCCTCGATCATCTGCAGGAGCTTCAGCTGCCCGCTCGAGGCGAGTTGCTCCAGCGTGGCGCGGGTGCGGGGCGCGAAGGTCGGCGCGGCGGCGGGAGCGGCGGGCATGGCGGTGGATCCGGCGAGGCGTGCGCGAGGAGAGGTCGGCGTGGGGCGAGCGTCGAGGTCAGGTCGAGTCGGGGTCAGGGAAACGCACGGTCACCGCACCGCCGCGGCGTAGCGCGAGGTGATCCGCGGGACGAGGTACTCCGCGAACGCCGACTCGAAGTCGTGGGTCGGGGTCCAGTGCCAGTCGCGGCGGGCGGCGTGATCGACGACGTCCTCCGGCCAGCTGTCCACGATCGCCTGACGCGCGGGGTGCGGGGAGAAGTCGATCCGCGCCCTCGGAAAGTGGCGGGTCACGAGCTCGGCGATCTCCGCCGCGCTCGGGGCGAACGCGCCGACGTTGTAGACGCGGCGGCTGAGGCGGGAGACCGGCGCCGCGGCGATCGCCTCGATCGCGCGGATCGCGTCCGGCATCGTCATGAAGGGGATGCGGGCGTCGGGGCGGACGAAGCAGCGGTATGGCTCCCCCTTCGCCGCGGCGTGGAGCATCTCCGGACCGTAGTCGCTCGTGCCGCCCGAGGGCAGCGTGTCGGCGGAGAGGATGCCCGGGAAGCGGATCGAGCGGAAGTCGACCGCGCGGCGCGGTCCCTGCGGATCGAGCTGGCGGTAGTAGCGGGCGTAGTAGCCGCCGAGCTCCTCGCCGGCGAGCTTGCCGAGTCCGTAGACCGTGCGGGGATCGAGGTGCTCCTCCTCGTGGAGGGCGCCCGCGTTCCGCTTCGCATCGAGGTCATGCAGGCCGTAGACCGCGATCGAGCTCGGGAAGAGAACGAGCGGCGGATGCCCCGGCGTCCCCCGCTCCGCGGCGAGCGAGAGGAGGTGCATCGTGCCCATCACGTTCACCTCGTGGGCGAGCTCGGGGTTGCGCTCGCCCGCGGAGGAGAGCACCGCGGCGAGGTGATAGACCGCCTCGATCGGTCCCTCGCCCCAGGCATCCGCGAGCGTCTTCACGAAGGCGCGGTCGCGGATGTCGCCGGTCGCCGCACGCACGCCGTCAGGCCAGGGCGAGGTCGGCGCCCGAAGGTCGGCTGCCACCACCCGCTTCCCCGCGGCGAGGAGATGCGGGATGAGCGCATGCCCCATCTCCCCCCCTGCACCCGTCACGATCACGACGCCCGAGGAACCGGTAGCCATCGAGAGTTCGACCTCTTTCTCGGCGCCAGCGCCGCGGCGCCCACGATTGCGAGGCGTCGAGTATAGGAAGCGGCATGCGTGGCGCCGCTCGATGCACGGGCGGGAGGCGCGACCTCGAACCCGCCACCGCGAGCCTCTCCCTCAGGTCTCTCCCACCCGACTCCACCACCCGCGAACCGCCGCTCCCTCCCGAGCCACGCATGCACGCGACGCCGCCTGAACTCGCCCATCTTCCGCCCGACGCCCGACGCGAGATCGAGGAGGTCGTCCGGACGCTCTCGCTCGCGCCTCACCCCGAGGGCGGCTTCTACCGCGAGACGTGGAGGAGCGAGCAGCGATCCGACGGGCGATCGCTCGGCACCGCGATCCACTTCCTGCTTCCCGAGGGCGTCGCGAACCGCTGGCACCGCGTCGATGCGGTCGAGATCTGGCACCACTACGCGGGCGGACCGCTCGAGCTCCGCCTCAGCGAGGATGGTCGCACGGTGCGGAAGACCATCCTCGGAGACCGCCCCTCGAAGGGAGAGGCGCCGCAGGTGATCATCCCCGCCGGCGCGTGGCAGGCGGCGCGGGCGACCGATCGCTGGACGCTCTGCGGCTGCACCGTCGTCCCCGCGTTCGAGTTCCGCACCTTCGAGATGAAGCCAGCGGGATGGGAGCCGGGCTGAGTCGTGCGGGCGATCAGATCGGCACCGGCGCCGCGGCGACGCAGCCGAGCCGCTCGAGGAGGCGGCGGGTCGCGAGGATGCCGTCCTTCTCCGAGAGCCGGTTGCCCTCGTACTCGATCCCGATCCAACCGCGATAGCCCGCCTCGCGGATGATGCGGAGCATCCTCGCGTAGTCGATGGTGGTCTCGTCGCCCTTGCCGTCGAAGTCGTAGCTCTTCGCGCTGACCGCCTTCGCAAAGGGCATCAGGAGCCGCACGCCGTCGTAGCGGTCGTAGACGAGGTCCTGGTTGATCCGGAAGTTGCCGAAGTCTGGCAGCGTCCCGCAGTTCGGGCGGTTCACCTTCCGCATCACCCCCGCGAGCCACTCGCCGTCCGAGGAGAACCCGCCGTGGTTCTCGACGATCACCGAGAGACCAAGCGGCTCGCACTGCGCGGCAAGCTGCGAGAGCCCCTCGGCGACGAGCACCGCCTGCTCCTCGCGGGTTCCCTTCGAGCCAGCGTTCACGCGGATCATCGAGCCGCCGATCTCCTGGCATCGCGTCGCCCAGCGGAGGTGGCGCGCCACCGCGTCGCGGCGCTTCGCCGGATCGGGATCGCCGAGGTCGCCCTCGCCGTCGATCATGATGAGGAGGTTCCGGACGCCCGAGCCCTCGGCGCGGCGGCGGAGCTCCGCGAAGGTCGCATCGTCGTCGAGCGCGTCGCGGTAGAAGGCGTTCACGAACTCGCAGCCGCCGAGCCCATAGACCTCGCGGGTGACCTTGGGGAAGTCGAGGGGCTTGAGCTCGCCGGCGAAGATCGCCCGGTGGAGCGACCACTGGGCGAGGGAGATCGGAAGCGCCGCGGGATCCTTGGGGTCGGCGGCAGGAGTCTCCTGGGCGAGACTCGGGACGCCGCCGAGACCGACCGCCGCGACGCCGACGCCCGTCGCGATCAGGCGGATCGCCTCGCGGCGGCTCGACGAGGAGCGATGGTGATCGTGGTCGGATGGATGGTCGGGCGCGGCATGGTGCATGGCGGACTCCTTCGGAGGGCGTCAGGCAGGACGATCGCCGCGAGGATACGGTGACGCGTCGATCGAGACGAACCCCACGCCGCACCTCATGAGCTCTCCTCCCGCCGGCTCCGTGCCTCCGCCACACGCGCCTGCCGCATCGTGGCGGCGACGCTGGCTTCCCACCGCGATCGGCACGGCGATCCTCGGCACCGCGTTCGTCTTCCTCATCGATCGCCCCGCGGAGCTGTGGCTCGCGCGGCATCGCGAGGCGAACGAGCCGGCGTGGCTCTTCGACGGCATGCAGTGGGTGACGGAGCTCGGTCGCTCGACCTGGACCTTCATCCTCGCGGCGATCCTCCTCGTCGCGGGACTGCTCACCCGACGCGCCCGGCTCGCGGGTGGCGCGGTGGTGCTCGCGGCATCGGTCGCCCTCGCCGGGATCCTCGCCAACCTCGCGAAGTTCCTGATCGGTCGCTCGCGACCGAAGATGCTTCGCGAGTCTGGGATCTTCGACCTCGATCCCCTCTCGGCGACCTACGACTGGAACAGCTTCCCCTCCGGTCACGCCTCGACGGGCGGGGCGATCGCCGGCGTCCTCTGGATCCTCCTGCCGCGATTTCGACCGCTCTGGGCGCTCGTGGGCGTGGCGATCCCGCTCTCCCGCGTCGTGGTCGGGGCGCACTACCTCGGCGATGCCCTCGTGGGCGGCGTGCTCGGGGCGGTCGCGGGGGTCGTGCTGGCGGAGACGGCGCCGCGCTGGCTGCCGAGGAACTGGCGGGGTCGCTGCACCAGCGGACCGCCTCCTCGGCGAGCCTGAACCGATCTCGGGGTGATCTCCTTGCGCGGAGGTCGGGCGGCGGCTGAGGGGGCGGGTTACGATCCGCTGGCGTTCGGGACCGCCGCCGCATGGACGCTTCTTCTCACCAGCCGTCGCCGCTCGCGTTGCCCAACCCGTGGGGTGGTCTCGCTGGACGTCTCCTCGGCCCGGTGCTCATGGGGGTTCATCGCCTCCTCGGACTCCGGGAGATGGAGCGGGCGATGCAGGTCGTCGAGCGAGTCCCGAATCCCCGCGGTCCCGGCGAGTCCTGGGGACGGGCGATGCGGATCCGCGTCGAGACGGACCCCGCGCCACTTGCCGAGATTCCCGAGGAGGGTCCGACCGTCTTCATCGCGAACCACCCGATGGGCGGTCCCGAGGCGGTCGGCATCGGAGCCCTCGCCGAGCAGGTCCGACCCGACACCCGGTTCGTGATCAATCGCGTGCTCGGAGTGTTCCCGGAGGTCGCCGAGCGGTCGTTCCTCGTGGACCCATTCGGCGGTCCCGACGCGGCGCGGCGAAGCGCCCGCGGTCTGCGGCAGGCGCTCGATCACCTCTCTGGCGGCGGCTGCATCGCGGTGTTCCCAGCGGGCGAGGTCGCGCACTTGACGTGGGATCGCCGCAGCGTGAGCGATCCGCGGTGGGATCCGATCGTCGCGAAGCTGATCATCCGCGCGAAGGCGACGGTGGTGCCGGTCTTCTTCCACGGGCGCAACACGTGGCGCTTCCAGGTCGCCGGACTCGTGCACCCGCGGCTTCGCACGGCGCTCCTCGCACGGGAGTTCCTTCGGGCGCGGGGAAGCACGGTGCGTCTCGTCGTCGGCTCGCCGATCCCGTGGGCGACGATCGAGCGGCATCCCGATCCGGCGGAGCTCATCGAGTACCTGCGGGCGCGGACCTATCTCCTCCGCGAGCGCTCGATCGACCCGGCCCGCACGGTCAACCTGATCGAGCGGCTGCGGACGGCGCCCGCCTCGTCGGCGCCGCGACCTCGCCCGCGGGTCCGCCCCGTCCCCACGCAGCAGCCCGTGCCGCAGCATCCGACCTGTCCTCCCGCGCGGTTCGCCGAGGAGGTCGACGCGGTGCCGCCCGAGTCGATCCTGATGCAGCACCGCGACTGGATGGTCGCGGTCGGACGGCGCCGTGAGCTGCCCAAGGTCGTCGAGGAGATCGGTCGGCTCCGCGAGATCGCCTTCCGCGCGGTCGGCGAGGGCTCGGGCAAGCGGCTCGACCTCGACCGCTTCGACGACCACTACCTGCACCTCTTCCTCTGGGACCGCAAGCGCCGCGAGGTGCTCGGCGCCTATCGCCTTGGTGCCACCGACGAGATCCTGCCGACGCAGGGCGTCGAGGGTCTCTACACCCACACCCTCTTCGACTACGGCGCGGACCTCATGCGGCAGCTCGGACCGGCGCTCGAGCTCGGACGCTCGTTCGTGCGACCGGAGTACCAGCGGCATCCCGCGTCGCTCATGCTCCTCTGGAAGGGGATCGGGCGCTTCCTCGCGCGGAACCCCCGCTATCGGATGATGTTCGGACCGGTCTCGATCAGCAACGCCTATCAATCGATGTCGCGGCGGCTGCTGATCGCGTTCCTGAGCGCAGCGCCGCGGCTCTCCGGGCTCGGTCGCCTGATCCGTCCGAGGAATCCCGTCTCCTTCTCGCCGGTCACCGACTTCAACGAGGCGAAGCTCCGCCGGGTCGCCGCCGACCTCGTCGAGGTCGATGCGCTCGTCAGGGAGATCGAGGCGAACCAGCGGACGGTGCCGGTCCTGCTGCGGCAGTACCTGAAGCTCAACGCGAAGCTCCTCGGCTTCAACATCGACCCCGACTTCCACGAGTGCCTCGATGGGCTCATGCTCGCCGACCTGCTCGACGTGGACCGCCGGATCATGAACCAGTACATGGGCGAGGAGGGCGCCGAGGAGTTCCTGCGGTTCCACGCCGCCCGCCGCGAGCAGGAGGCGGGCGCCGCGAGCGGCGGCTGATCCCGGGGATCTCCTCGCCCGTTCAGGCGTCGGGACGAGCGTCGGTCGCCTCGCCCGAAGCCGTCTCCGGCGTCGGCTCCGGTTCCAGCAGGTCGGGTGACGACGAGCCGGCGGAAGATCGGCGCGGCAGCGCCGGCTCGTCGGGTCCCGGCTCGCGGAGCACCTTCTCCCAGCGGAGCTTCGGCGCCGTCGATTGCTCCTTCGCCCGCACGCGCCCGTTGACGCTCCATGCGGTGAGGCTGCCCGAGGTGTCCACCATGGTCCATCCCGACGCGGCGTAGATGGTGCCTCGATGGACGCTGGTGTCCTGATAGGAGACGAGCTTCACGAGCTCCGGCCAACGCCGCCGCAGGTCCCGCACCATCCACGAGATCATGCGGGAGGCGGTGTTCTTCGGCGCGTCGGGGCTGATCGCCATCCGCCGCAGCTCGAGGATCCGGTCGCCGTGGCTCATGCGGTTCGCCGCGACGGGATCGGTCCAGATCGCGCAGGCGTAGTACCGACCGCCATGCTCCGCGGCGTAGGCGATCCACCGCCGGTTGCGGACGAGGTTCCCATGCACGGTCCTCGGCAGGACGCTGTGCCAGTGCTGGTTCAGCTCCTGCGCGAGGCGCATGTCGCAGGGATCGAAGCGAAGTTCAAGCGCCGAGGTCGGAGTCGAACCGCCACAGTCCGCCTGGAAGAGCGGAAATGCTTCCCTTACATCATCGGCGCTGGAGTTCATCGTCGAGCGGACCGCGGGCGACGCCCGCCTCCCCTGCGTTGTCGGCGAGGATCCCGCGATCGAACGCCAGCGGCGAGCATACCGCACCGACTCGACGCATCGACGCATCGACGCATCGACGCATCGACGCCTCGAAGCTCCGGGCGCGCGGAAAGCCACCCACGGGACTCGAACCCGTGACCTGAGCTTTACGAAAGCTCCGCTCTACCAACTGAGCTAGGGTGGCGTGGCGGACTCGTCGTCCGCGACCTTGCGGTCATCGACCGAACCGGGGGGTCGCCTTCGATTGGTTCCCGAAGGTCCCTCGATCCGAGGCACAGCATAGTCGCCCGCAGGGGCGAGACCTCCGATCAGTCGAGGATCCAACGCACGGTCTGCGAGGTCGGAAGATCCAGCGCCCCGTACAGGCGACCCGCGGCGTCCGCGACCTCGCCGCTCGACGCTTGGATGAGTCCGGTCAGCGCCGACGCCTGGCTCGAGTGACTGCGGTTCCCGAACCGCCGCGCCGATGCGGTCGCCTGATCAAGCAGCTGCACCTGCTGCGCCGGATCGGAGGCTCCCGCGAGGGCGGTCTCGATCAGGGTCTGCTGCGCGGTGTCGGTCGCGATCATCGAGAGCACCTCGGCGATCATGACCTGCAGGCTGCCGGACTCCTTGGCGAGCGCGTCGGTGAGGGCGGTCTCCGCGTCGAGGATCGAGAAGGCGGTGGTGCCGCTCATCGCGATCGACCGCAGCGCCTCGAGGGAGAGGATCGCGTACTCCCGCGCCTCGTCCGCGGACATCGGGCTGCCGAGCGTCGCCGCAAGGAAGCCCTTGACGTCCGCGACGAAGACGGACTCGTCGGCGGCGGAGATCATCACGATCGCGGCGGGATCGTCCCGCACGACCTGACGCACCGAGTCCGCGTCCATCGCCGTGGTCACCACGACGAGGGGCGTCGCCGAGGTGATCGCGACCCCGCGGACCGCCGTGATCTGCTCGGCAACCTGCTGACCGCCGCCGCGGACGACGATCAGGTCGGCGCCCACGTTCGAGAGGATTCCCGGCTCCGCCTCGGAGAAGGACCCGCCACCCGGAAGCATCGTGAACCCGGCGGCGGCGAGCGCTCCGGCGACCTGACGCCTCTCCTCCGCGTCGGCGGCGATCACCGCCGCGAACGCGGCGTCGGTCCGCACCGCCGACGCAAGCAGCGGCACCACCGCATGGTCGCCCGGGAACGCGGAGCGGGGCATCGCCGCCGCGATGGCGAGCGCCGCCTCGAGGCGCACGCGGCGGCCCGGATAGCTGAGGCAGTCAAGGACCGGCTGGGGACCGCCCGCGGGAATCATCGAGCCGCTGCCGGCGATCTCGGCGAGCACGTCGATCGCCGCGCGGATCAGCGGCACGTCCTTCGTCGAGACCGCGAGCGACGTCACCGACTGCCCGATCGAGGGACCGGCGGCGGTGGCGAAGAACGCGGGGGTGTAGCGGAGACCGCCGAAGATCGGGTCCTCGACGCCGTCCGACGCCATGGCGAGCCCCCGCCGCAGGTTGGCGGCGACGTAGATCGAGAGCGCCTTGGAGTTCCCCGGATCGAGCGAGAGCGCCCGCCGAGCGAGGTCCATCGCCATCACGTCGAACCAGATCTGCTTCGCGACCGGCTGCGGCTCGAGTCCCGACGCGGCGCCGCCGTAGGTCCAGAAGTCGAACTGCCCGACCGAGTCGATCGAACGCATCGGCGGCAGCGCGACCAGCGCCTCGTCCCGCCGGAAGAACCGCTCGGCGAGCCCGGAGAACTGCGACGCCGCCTCCGCGGTCGAGCCGCCGAGGCGGGTCACCGCGCCGCTGATCACCTCCGCGGTCGAGGCAGGGGTCGATCCGGTGGTCGCGACCTCCGCGAGGAAGGGCAGGGACGGTGCGGCACCGGGGGTTCCGATCAGGGCGAGGATCCGCGCGACCCGCTCCTGGCTCGCGGCGGGAAGCGACGGCAGCGCGACGCAGAGCGGAAGCACCGCCCCGTCGCGGATCCGCTGGGCGAGCAGGTTCTCCGCCTCGCCGACGAGGACGGGGTCCTTGCCCTCGACGAGGATCGTCAGGAGCGGACGCACCGCGTAGGGACCGGCCTGGGCGAGGCGGTCCCGCGCCATCATCCTCTGACGCACGGTGCCGGTGAGCATGCCCACCGACTCGTTGATGCGGTCGGGATCGGTCGCGAGCTCGAAGCGACCCTGCTCGACGCGGTTGGAAAGGTCCCCGACGATCGCCTCGATCTCCACCATGCGACGACCGGTGATCAGCGCCTGATCGAGCCGATCGGTGAGCTCGGCCTCGTCGACCAGCTCCGCGAGCTCCTCGTCGGTGATCTTCGAGTCGAGAAGCGCCGTCGCCGCCGCCGCGGCGAGGTCTCCCCGACCGACGATGACGAAGTGGATGAAGCTCTCGAGGTTCCGCTGACGGTCCGCCGCGTCCTGCGCGATCGCGCGGGACGAGGAGACGGCGACCGTCGCCGCCAGCACCATCACGAGGGTCCAGGTCCGGCGGGCGACGGGGCGATTCAGGTGAGGCATCGTGCACTCGCTCCAAGAGGCGCCCGCGGTCAGGCCGCGTGACGCCGACGCTGGGATCTCCGCGGTCTGGCGAGGCTCCGCCGCGCGGACTCCCGAACCCTCGGACGATACCGCCCGCCGCGAGCGGGTGTCAACGAAGCGACGCTGCCCGCGGCGCTTCCGCCATTCGCTACACTCGCGTCGTCGAGGTCCGCCGGGATCGTGTCCCGGCCGCCGCGAGGATCGCGGCGAGGGAAGGCGGTGCAAGACCGCCGCGGACGCGCCGCCGTGACGGGCGGACTCGAGACTCGGGGCGACCGCCTCGATGATCGAGCCGCCGTCGGATCGACTGTTGGTCACTGCCGGCGATGCCGGTGGGAAGACCGATCCGACGGGCCCGAAGCCGGAAGACCTGCCTCGCACCTTGGGTCGTCGCCCTCGCGACATGGGGCGGACGATCGCGTCGAGGTCGGCGGCATCCGCGCGACCCCGATCGATTGCTCCGCGCCCTCGAGCGAACGACGCCCCCCGCCTCGACCCGCGGCATGGTCGCAGGCGGATCGTCCGCCGCGTGGAGTCTGCACATGGTCCTTGCTCGCTCGTCGTGGCATCACGGATGCCCCGGTCTTCTCCGTCGTTTCACCGCCTCGACCATGGTCACGGTCGCCCTCCTCGCCGCCGAGGCGGTCGCGACGGATGGGAAGGATCCGTGGGCGACGAAGATCGTCTCCTACGAGTCCGGCGTCGGGGCCGCGGTCGGCTACGACGACCCGTCGCGGGCGCTCGGCGAGCCCACCCGGATGATCGTGGATCCCCTGTGGGGAAGCTCGGTCGTGACCCCGATGAACTCGCCCTACCTCCCGACCGAGCTCGTCTCGATCGGCGACGGAGGTTCGCTGGTGGTCGAGTTCAACCCGCCGATCGTGGATGACCCCCGGCATCCGTTCGGGCTCGACCTGATCGTCTTCGGGAACGCGTTCTTCGTGGACGCCTTCTATCCCGCGGGCGTGCCGTCGTTCATCTACGCCGAGCCGGGCGTGATCGAGCTGAGCGCCGACGGCGTGCAGTTCGTTCCCGTCGCGGGCGCCGAAGCGGACTCGATGTTTCCCACGATGGGCTATGCCGACGTCGGGCCCTACGCCGTCGTGCCGGGGAGCTCGCCGACCCGCTTCACGCGGCCGGTGGACCCGCAGTTCGGTCCGATGATGTTCGGTGCCGAGTACGAGGAGCTCCTCGCGATGTACGACGGCTCCGGCGGCGGCACCGGCGTGGACATCGCCTCCGCCGGTCTCTCCTCCGCGAGGTTCGTCCGGATCCGGGTCCCGCTCGGCGCCGGA
The DNA here is from genome assembly GCA_016873275.1 of Phycisphaerae bacterium. Lineage (GTDB taxonomy): Bacteria > Planctomycetota > Phycisphaerae > Phycisphaerales > SM1A02 > VGXO01. The sequence continues at coordinate 3,145 of VGXO01000061.1, read as the reverse complement.
CTCTCCTGCGAGATCGACGCCTTCGCGAGGGTGAGTCCCTGCGCGTCGCCCGCGGACTTCGACTGCGACGGCGTGGTCGGCGGCGTGGAGCTCGCGATGATCCTCGCCGCGTGGGGCACCAAGGACCCCGCGGTCGATCTCGACGGGGACGGCGTCATCGGCGGCGGCGACCTGACCATCGTGCTCGCCGCGTGGACGGGCGCCGGCGGATGAGCGCGAGCCTGACGCAGGACTCCCGCCGCGGCGTGACCCTCCCCGAGGTGCTCGTCGCGGCGGGCGTGCTGGTGCTGCTCGTCGGGGTCTCGATCCCGGCGGTGGGTCGCGTCCGCGGCGAGGCACGGAGCACGGAGTGCCTGTCGCATCTGCGGCAGCTCTCGGTCGCGGCACGGACCTACGCGGAGATCCACCGCGAACGACTGCCGCCCGCGGTCGTCTACCTTGCCCGCCCCGGAGGCGTGGTGACGCACTGCTGGGACTTCCGCCACCTGCCGGGCGGCGTGGTCGAGCCCGGCGCCCTCCGCGGGCTCACCGATCGACCGGAGCTCGTGCAGCAATGCCCCTGCTGCGAGGTCTCCTCGACCTTCGGGAACGATCCGGCGACGGGATACAACTACAACACGTCGTTCCTCGGCACGGAGGGACGCATGCCCACCGTCGCGCCGGACGGCACGATCCTCGATGGGTGGCGCAACGCGCGACTCGGGATTCCCCCCGCTCGGCATCGGCGTCCCGAGAGGGCGGCGCTCCTCGGCGACGGCGGCTGGCGGAGCGGCGCCAACAAGTTCATGCGGGCGCCCTCGAACTCGATCGAGAACGACTGGGGCATGGTCTACGCCGGAGGACAGGCGTTCCGCCACGACGGACGCACCAACGTGGCGTGGCTCGATGGGCATTGCTCCTCGCTCGCCACCCCCCACGGCGGTCCGCTCGGCGAGGGTCCGATCGCCGCGAACATCCTCGGGTTCCCCGCGAACGGCTTCCTCTCCGAGGACGACTCCGCCTACGACCCCCGCTGAGGCTCTCTCAGTTGGACCTCTCTCAGCAGGACCTCTCTCAGGACGACCGCCCGAAGCGACGCCGCAGGTCGCTCCAGGGGATGCGGAGCATCGTGGGACGCCCGTGCGGGCAGCTCGCGGCGCCTTCCGACTCGAGCGCCTGCCCGAGAAGCGCCTCCCCCTCCGCGTCGGTGAGCGAATCCCCCGCCCGCACCGACGCCTTGCACGCCATCATCGCGAGCACGTCCTCGAGCGCCGCCGCCTCGTCGGGCACGGGTCCCTCGGCGGCGGCTCGCTCGAGCAGGTCCACGACGAAGCTCGTCGCCTCGACGCCACGCGAGGCAAGGAGCGACGGCACCGCCCGCACCGCGATCGTGCGCGGACCGAACGGCTCCACCTCGAACCCCAGCCGCTCGAGGAGCATCCGGGATGACTCGATCGCCTCGATCGCCTCCGCGGACGCCGAGGCGGTCGCGGGCGCGAGGAGCGCCTGGCGCTCGAGCGGTCCCTCGGTGATGCGGCGCCGCAGCGACTCGAACATCAGCCGCTCGTGCAGGGCATGCTGGTCCACGATGACGAGCCCTTCCTCGTCGCCTGAGACGAGGAAGAGCCCTCCGACCTGCAGCACTCGACGGCGACGCGGGCGATCGTCGAGTTCGTCGGGAGCCGGCGGCGCCGGGACCGCCGACGCGATCGCGGCGGCGACCGCCGCGTAGTCGAAGCCCGCGGGACTCCTCGTCGCGCCGGTGGTCCATCCAGCGCCTCGCGAGGTCGCGGCGGTGCCCGAGGCTCCGGAGAACAGGATTGGCTGCGACCTCCCCGCGTCGGACCGCGGGGATCGCAGCGACCACGAGGAGGAGCCAAGGTCGGTCTCGACCGAGGGGACGAGGTCGCTGCCGCCAAGCGCCGCGCGCACCGCACGCCTGACCGCGGCGTGGACCGCCTCGGGCGAACGGAAGCGGACTTCCGTCTTCGCAGGATGAACGTTGACGTCGACCTCGCCCGGCGCGACGTCGAGGAAGAGGACCGCGACCGGGTGCCGATCGCCCGGCATCGCGCCTCGGAATCCCTCGCGGAGCGCGTGGACCACGAGGCGGTCCTGGATCGGTCGCCCGTTGAGGTAGATCCGCTGGCTTCGGCTCGACGCCCGCGAGAGATCGGGACGACCCACGAAGCCCCACGCCCGCGGAAGCGCCGCGGGGTCGCCCTCGACCGCCAGCAACCCCGCGCCGACTTCCTCGCCCAGCACGCCCGCCACGCGATGGCTCAACTCCGCGGTCGCCGGAAGGTCGAGGGCGACCCGTCCATCGACGACGACCCGGAACGCGACGTCGGGTCGAGCGATCGCGGCGGTGCGGACGACCTCGACGGCGCGGGTGGTCTCGGTCGCCGTCGTCTTGAGGAACTTCCGCCGTGCCGGGGCGTTCATGAAGAGGTGCCGGACGGTCACGGTCGTGCCCGGCGCCCCCGCCGCGGGTCGCACCGGTCCCACCTCGCCGCCCTCGACCTCGACGATCGCGCCGGAGGTCTCCTCGCGCCGGCAAGATCGGATCGAGAAGGCGGAGACCGAGGCGATCGAGGCGAGCGCCTCGCCGCGGAAGCCGAGGGTCGCGACCTGCTCGAGGTCCGCGGCGTGTTCGATCTTGCTCGTCGCGTGGGGCGCCACCGCGAGCGGAAGCTCCTCCGCGGCGATGCCCCCGCCGTCGTCGGCGACCTCGATGCCCTCGAGACCGCCGCCCTCGATCGAGACCTCGATGCGGGTCGCTCCGGCGTCGAGACTGTTCTCGAGGAGCTCCTTGACGACGCTCGCCGGTCGCTCCACGACCTCGCCCGCGGCGATCTGGTTGACGACGTGCGGCGGCAGTCGGCGGATCGGCATCGGGCGGAGTCTACGGGCCGAGACCGCTCACGAAATCCTCATCGCCGATCCCTCAAGCGTCGGGGCGCGTCGAGACCGAAGAACCAGCTGGCGTCAGTCGATCGCCGCGGCAGGTCGGATGGTCGGGACGAACCAACTCGAGGGACCACGGATGGTCAACGTCGGAGACGAGGTCGCGGTGGTCGGGGACGTGCATGGCTGCGGCACGTCGCTCGCACGCCTCCTCGATCGCCTCGACCGAACCTCCCCCCGCGCACGGGTGATCCTCGTC
>VGXO01000060.1 GCA_016873275.1 Phycisphaerae bacterium | reverse complement strand
TCCTCTCGGCAGGAGGTCTCGGCGCTGGTCTCGTCTCGCTGGGACCGCTCCTGAAGCTGATCCTCGATGGTCGGCAGGGGGTGACCCTGCGGTCCCTCGCCGAGGCGCACGCCGCTGCCGGGCGGTTCCCGCACCTCCCCGCCGAGCTGATCGAGCGCCTTCCGACGGATCCGCTGGCGGGGGCTTCCCTTCTCTTGGGCGGACTCCTCCTCCTGACCGTCCTCGGGGCGACCGCGAACTTCCTCCACCAGTACCTCGCCGGAAGCGTCGTGGCGAGGACGGTCGCCCGGATCCGGCTGATCGCCTTCCGCCACGTGGTGGCGCTGCCGCTCTCGATGGTGGTGAGGCGCGGTCCGGCGGAGCTCATCAGCCGGGTGAACCGGGACGCGACCGAGCTGCAGAGCGGCTTGATGGCGCTCCTCGGTCGCTCGGTCGCCCAAGTCACGCGGGGACTTGCAGGCTTCGCCGCCGCGATCTGGTTCGACTGGCGGCTGACCCTCGCGGCGCTGCTGGTCGCGCCGCCGATCGGGGTGGTCATCCGGCAGTTCGGTCGGCGCATCCGCCGCGGCACCCGCGGAGCGCTCGTCGCGCAGGAGGACCTCCTCCGCGCCTGCAACGAGTCGGTGCAGGGGCTCCGCGGCGTGAAGACCGCGACCGCCGAGCGGGTCGCCGTGCGCCGCTTCAATCGGGCGAACCATCAGCTCCTCCGCGAGGAGCTTCGGATCCGCACCGCGCGGTCGCTCGCGAGTCCCCTCGTCGAGACGCTCGCGATCGCCGTGCTCGCCGGGCTCGCGATCCTCGCGGCGAAGCAGATCCTCGACGGCAGGCTCGACCTCGAGGACTTCGTGCTTGCGCTCGGATCGCTCGCCGTCGCGGGGGCGTCCTTCAAGCCGCTGACCGTGCTCATCCACGACATCCAGGCGGCGTCGGCACCCTCCGAGCGCCTCGCCGAGCTCCTCGCGCTTCCGAGCGAGTCGAGCGGCGATGCCCGACGGTCCGAGCTTCCGCGGCACGCGAGGTCGATCCGCCTCGAGGGCGTCTCCTACCGCTATCCCGGCGCCGAGCAGGACGCGATCGACCGGATCGACCTCGAGATCGCCCATGGCGAGCGGGTCGCGATCGTCGGTCCGAACGGCTGCGGCAAGACCACGCTCGCGGGACTCATCTGCCGCTTGCTGCAGCCGACCACGGGGCGGGTGCTCGTCGACGAGCTCGACGTCGCCCGCACGAGCCTCCGGAGCCTGCGCCGCCAGATCGGCGTGGTGCCGCAGGAGCCGCTCATCGTCCGTGGCACCATCCGCGAGAACATCGTGCTCGGCGTGAGCGGCGCCTCCGACGAGGCGGTGAAGAAGGCGGCGAAGGTCGCTCGCGCCGCCGGCTTCATCGAGGCGATGCCGGGAGGCTACGGCGCCGAGGTCTCCGAGCAGGGCGCGAGCCTCTCGGGCGGTCAGCGGCAGCGGCTCGCGATCGCGCGGGCGGTGCTGCGGGATCCGTCGATCCTGATCCTCGACGAGGCGACGAGCCAGATCGACTCGCAGAGCGAGGAGCTGATCAACCAGGCGCTCGCGGAGTTCAGCGCGGGTCGCACCGCGATCCTGATCGCTCACCGGCTCTCGACGGTGCTGTCCGCCGACCGCATCGTGGTGATGCATGCCGGTCGCATCATCGACGACGGACGGCACGACGAGCTGCTTGGGCGGTGCGAGTCCTACGCGCGGCTCGTGCGGACGCAGATGGTGCCGGCATGATCGGCGTGGTCGAGCGAAGCGGACGATCGTGGCGTCCGATCAAGGCGACCGCCGCGGTCGGAGTGATGGCGGCGGTGGCGATCGCGTCGCTCGCCTCACTGTCGAGCTGCAGCGAGGCGCCCGCGCGTGAGGTTGCCCCGACCTCCCGCGAGCGAATCGTCTCGCTGAGCCCGGCGATCACCCGCACGCTCGTCGACCTCGGCGTCGAGGACCGCATCGTGGGGCGCACGCCCTACTGCCGCGCGGTCGAGGCGTCGGTGCCGGCGGTCGGCTCGCTCCTCGAGATCGATGCCGAGGCAATCAGGGCGGTCGATCCCGACGTCGTCCTCGTGCAGCCGCCCGCGGCGGGCATGAATCCGGGACTCGTCCGGCTCGCGGAGCGCGAGGGATGGACGGTCGAGACCTTTCGCCTCGACTCGATCCGCGACCTCGAGGCGATGCTCGAGGGGGTCGCCGAGGTGATCGCGACGGGCGATCCGATCCGGGACGAGCCGATCGCCGCGGCGTCGATGAGGCTCCGCGAGGCGCTCGTCGCCGCCTCGGCGCCGCTTGAGAAGGGCATCGCGGACAGGCTCGGACGGGTCATCGTCCTCTTCGGGGTTGATCCGCCGATGGCGTTCGGTCGCGGCACGTTCCCCGACCGGCTGCTTGCGCGGCTCGGCGTCGCGAACGCCATCGACGCCGATGGCTATCCGCAGCTCTCCGCGGAGGACCTCGTCGAGCTCGAGCCGGACGTGGTGATCCTCCTCCGCGATGCACCCCGGGACGCGGACGATCCGCTCGCGCGGCTGCGGGATCTCCGGCTCGAGCGGGCGGGGGATCGGATCGTCGTGGTGCGGCACCCCGAGGCGCTCACGCCCGGCAGCGGATGGATCGCCGCGGCGGCGGAGATCCGCCGCGCGCTCGAGGCGGTCGCGGGAGCCTCGTCATGACCCGTCGACAACCGGCGATGGCGATCTCGATCCTGCTGCTCGTCGCCCTCGCGGTGGTGCTCGCGCGGCTCGTGATCGGTCGCGCGTGGACCTCCGACGGCTGGCGGATCGAGGTCGGCATGCCCGACGAGGCGGTGCGGGGCTTTCGGCTCGCCGCGATCGCGGTCGCGGCGACGGTGGGGGCGGCGCTCGGTCTCTCGGGGCTCTACCTCCAGATCCTCCTACGAAATCCGCTCGCATCGCCCTTCGTCCTCGGGCTCTCCTCGGGCGCTGCGCTGGGGCTCGCGGTGGCGCTCGCGCTCGCGACGAGCCTCGGGATCGCGGGGGTCTCCGGCGTCGGCTCGGTGGTGCCGGCGTTCCTCGGGGCGATGGGGGCGCTCGCGGTCGTCTCGCTCGCGGGACGTCGGCGCGGCTCGCTCGATCCGTTGACCCTCGTCCTCGCGGGCGTGGTGGTCTCGAGCCTGTGCGGGGCGCTCCTCCTCCTCGTCCACCACCTGCTGCCGCCCGGCGTCCGCGGCGACCTGATCGCCTGGACGATGGGGCGGATCGACGAGCAGCCGGATCCGTGGCTCCTCGGGCTCACCGCCGTCGGCGTCGTCGCGGGGCTCGCCTTCGGGACCGCTCGGTCGCGGACCCTCGATGCCGCCGGTCTCGGCGACGACGAGGCGACCTCGATCGGGGTCTCGTGGGGCGTGCTTCGGGCGATGCTGCTCCTCGTGTCCGGGCTCCTCGCCGCCGCGGCGGTCGCGGTTGCCGGTCCCATCGGCTTCGTCGGACTGATCGCGCCGCACGCGGCGCGGATCGTCGTCGGCGTGCGGCACCGCACGCTCGTGCCCGCCACGGCGCTCTGCGGCGTCATCCTCCTCGTCGGCGCCGACGCGGCGCGGCAGCCGATCGACTTCAGCGCCGGCAGGCTCCCGATCGGCGTGCTCACCGCGATCCTCGGCGGTCCGGCGTTCCTTTGGCTTCTCCACCGAGGTCGCCTCGAGGGCTGGTCATGAGCGAGACCGCGATCCGGCTGGAGGAGGTGGCGGTCGGGCACGAGCGGACGATCGTCCTCGAGGGCGTCTCGGGCGAGGTCCGTCGCGGCACCATCCTCGCGGTGGTGGGGGCGAACGCGGCGGGCAAGACCACGCTCCTGCGGGCGATCGCCGGGCTCGCGCGACCGATGCGAGGTCGGATCGGCGTGCGGATCGAGGAGTCCCTCGCGGATCCCTCGTCGCTTCCCCCGTCGCGACGGGCGACGGGGCTCGCGTTCCTGCCGCAGCGACTGCGGCTCCCCGGCGGCTTCGAGGCGAGGGAGATCGTGGAGATGGGGCGGTACGCCCTGCCGCCCTCCGCCGCGCGGGTCGAGCAGGCGATCGTGACGCTCGACCTCGCGGCGATCGCGGATCGACCGATCGACCGGCTCTCGATCGGGCAGCAGCAGCGGGTGGCGCTCGCCCGCGTGCTCGCCCAGCATCGCCCGGGCGGCGTGGTGATCCTCGACGAGCCCTTCGCCTCGCTCGACCTGCGGGAGACCGCGCGGCTGCTCGGGCTGCTCCGATCGATCGCGGCGGAGGGGACGGCGGTCCTCGCGAGCGTGCACGACCTGCCGGTGGCAGCCCGCCTCGCCGACGACGCGTGGATCCTCGATGGAGGACGACTCGTCGCCTCGGGCGGGACCGACTCGGTGCTCTCCCGCGCGTCGATCGCCCGGATCTTCGGCGAGTCGTCCGCCGACCTCGCCTTCGGTCGGTGACTGCCGGTGGTCGCTACCATCGCGGCATGGGCGGCACTGGCTTCTGGGTGTTCCTCGCGATCATCGTGATCAACCTGGTGATCCAGGTGGTCCGCAAGACCGCCGAGAAGCGGGCGCTGAAGGCGGCGGCGGGTCCGCTCTCCAGCCCCACCTCGGCGCAGAGCTCCGGCGAGTTCGAGGTCGTGCTGGAGCGGGTGGGGGATGCCCGGCTTGAGGTCATCAAGCTTCTTCGGGGGGACCTCGGGTTCTCCCTGCAGGGGGCGATGACGGCGGTCGAGGAGGCTCCGACGGTCCTCGTGAGGGGCGTGGCAAGGGGACCCGCCGGCATGCTTCGGAGCCGGCTTGAGGCGGTCGGAGCGTCCGCGTCGATTCGTCGGTCCGACGAGGCGAGGAGCGGGGCGCGACCAACGAGTCCGCGTTCTCCGACGGGTGCCGCGTCTGCCGAACCCTCGCCTCCGGCGGTGCCGACGTCGATCGAGATCGCCGCCCGCAATGTCCTCGGGGGGGCCGCCTTCGAGGCGGCGAAGAAGGCGTGGGAGAAGCGGATCGAGGCGCTTCGGACGCCATCGGTCCCGACGCCATCGCGATCCCCGGCGGTGGCGGACCGTGGTCAGGGCAAGAGCCGTGCCTCCGTGAAGAGGTCTCCCTCGCCGGAAGCGGAGGGACCGTCCCGGCAGGCGAAGCAGCCCGCGAGATCGCCCACGGTCGATCCGGTCGCGCGGGCGCTTCCCGCCGTGCAGACCCCGTTGGCGGGACCCCGAGAGACCTCGCCGCCAGACCTCTCCCGGCTGCTTGGAAGGCAAGGGCTTCGGGAGGCATTCATCGTGCAGGAACTGCTTCGACCCCCGCTCGCCCTGCGGTCTGGCATGGGCGGACGGGATTCCTGAGCCGAATCGCCGCTCTTCCCACCTTCACGACAAGATCAGGGGAACTTCGAAGGGGATTCGCGAAGGATGGAAGGGAGATCACGCCTGCGGTATCTTCCCACGCTCGCCGGTCGGCATGTGCTCGACCGGGACCGTCCCGCCATGCTCGGGGGCATGGCACGAGGCAGGATCGATGATCGACATCCGAAAGTTGAAGGAGCTCGTCCGCCTGATGGTCGTCAGCGACCTCATCGAGCTCGACCTCCGCGACGACAAGGAGCAGGTGACCATCCGCCGCCCCTCGCTGGCAGCGGTTCCTCACATCGTGAACGCCCCGGTGGCGACGCCCGTCGCGATGCCGGCGGCGATGGCAGCGCCGGCGGCGTCGACCGCGGTCGCGACCGCTCCGGCTTCCGCGGCGGTCGACTCCCGCCTGACCATCGCGAGCCCGATGGTCGGCACCTTCTACGCCGCCTCGGGACCGGACAAGCCGCCCTTCGTGAAGGTCGGCGACTCGGTCGGTCCGGAGACGGTCGTCTGCCTCGTCGAGGCGATGAAGGTCTTCAACGAGATCAAGGCAGAGTGTGCCGGCGTGGTGGACGAGGTCGTCGTCGCGAGCGGCAAGCCGGTCGAGTTTGGTCAACCACTCTTCCGGATCCGTCCCCGTTCCTGACGCCCTGAGACCGGTCCGGACAGGTTCCCTCCGGTCGAGCGAGTCACGAGACACCGATGTTCGGACGAGTCCTCATCGCCAACCGCGGCGAGATCGCCCTGCGGATCATCCGGGCCTGCCGGGAGCTCGGCATCGAGCCCATCTGCGTCTTCTCCGAGGCGGACCGCGATGGTCCGTGGCTCAAGCACGCGGACGAGGCGGTGTGCATCGGTCCCGGGCCGGCGAAGGAGAGCTACCTCCGGATCGACCGGATCATCTCCGCCGCGGAGATCACCAACGTCGACGCGATCCATCCCGGCTACGGGTTCCTCTCCGAGAACGCCCACTTCGCCGAAGTGTGCCGGGACTGCCAGATCGAGTTCATCGGACCGAGTCCGGAGGCGATGGCGCAGCTCGGCGACAAGATCGCCGCCAAGCGTCTCGCCAAGCAGGTCGGGCTGCCGACCTTCCCGGGGTCGGATGGCGCCCTCGAGGATCCCGAGGAGGCGATGAAGGTCGCCCGGGAGATCGGCTTCCCGGTGATCGTGAAGGCCGCCGCGGGGGGCGGCGGACGCGGGATGCGGATCGCCCGCAACGAGGAGTCGCTGCGGCTCGGTCTCGAGAGCGCCCGTCAGGAGGCGGCGGCCGCCTTCGGCAACGGCGCGGTCTACATCGAGAAGTTCCTCGAGAAGGCGCGGCACCTCGAGATCCAGGTGCTCGGGGACAAGCACGGGAACGCGGTGCACCTCTACGAGCGGGACTGCACCAGCCAGCGCCGCCACCAGAAGCTCATCGAGGAGGCGCCCGCGCCGAACATCGACCCCGCGAAGCGCGACCAGGTCGCGAACGCCGCGGCGTCGCTGATCCGCGCCGCGAAGTACTCCGGCGCCGCGACCGTCGAGTTCCTGATGGATCGAGGCGCCGACTTCCACATGCTCGAGGTCAACACGCGGGTCCAGGTCGAGCATCCGGTCACCGAGCTCGTGACCGGCGTGGACATCGTCAAGGAGATGATCCGCGTCGCGGCGGGCGAGAAGCTCCCGTTCAAGCAGTCGGACGTTCGCCTCAAGGGGCACGCGATCGAGTGCCGGATCAACGCGGAGGATCCCGACCGCAACTTCATGCCGCAGGCGGGTCGGATCGAGACCTTCGCCGCGCCGGGCGGACCGGGCATCCGGCTCGACAGCCATGCCCGCTCCGGCTACCGCATCCCGCCGAACTACGACTCGATGATCGGGAAGCTGATCGCCTTCGGACCCGACCGCACCTCGGCGATCGCGAGGCTCCGGCAGGCGCTGCGGGAGTTCGAGATCGGACCGGTCAAGACCACGATCCCGCTGCATCAGCGACTGCTCGAGACGGCGCACTTCGTGAACGCCGACTTCGACATCCACTACGTCGAGCGGTTCCTCAAGGGCGAGTGAGCACTCGTTTGGCGTCGGGGTTCCCCGGCGTCCGGGACGACCTCGCCTGCGGCGATCACTTCACCTCGAGGTCCACGTTCGCGATCTGGACCTCGCCGAGCCGGACCGCCTTGATGCGGCTGCCGACGCTCACGCGGAAGACCGCGTCGAGGTCGTCGACGCCCGCCGAGCTCATCGCGGGGAAGTCGGAGATCTTGCGGATCCCGGTGACCGGATCGAGGGTGATGTCCACCTCGCGGTCGTTGCGGCGCTGCCAGATGAAGCCGATCGGCGCGAACCCGCGACCCTGCTCGTCCACGAGGAAGATCCCGGCGCCGTCGCCGGCCTCCTCGCGGACCTTCGAGTCCCAGATGTCGATCGGGCTCTTTCGGCGGCTGATGTTGAGCCGCACGATGCGGGTGCCATCGGGCTCGAAGATGCCCTTCACCTGCAGGCTCTTGTTGATCCGCTGACCTGGCGTCGCGGGGAAGGTCGCGCGTCCCTCGGTCAGGTAGGCGTTCGACTCCCGCATGCCCGGGAGCTCGTTGGTGGAGAGCTGCAGCGGGGCGATGCTGTTCGTCAGCCGGATGTCGCTGCCGGAGACGGTCGGAAGGTTGGCGACGAACTCCGGCGGCTTCGAGTCGCCCTGACCCATCACCTTCGCGACGAGGCGGGAGACGTCGACCGGCTCGATGGTCGCGAGCGGCACCCGCAGACCCTTGACCTGGAGGTAGCGAGGCGCGGCGCCGCCGAGGTCTCGCTGGTCGAAGATCAGCCACGTGGTCAGCTGCTGCTGGCCGGGGACGCTCGTGACGTAGTGGGAGGTGTCGTCGAAGGGGAAGATGCCGCGACCGCCGCCGGGCAGGTCGGCGGTCCACGCCACGGGGTGCGCGACCGGCGCGGTCGTCCGGGGCGAGGCATCGCCGATGAGCCGAACCTGCGAGGAGGAGAGCCGGAACTGCTCGCCGAAGTCGAAGGCGGGCTGACGGAAGGCCAGTCCCACCGCATAGACGCCGCCGGGGAGGTTCGACCCCGGGATCTCGGCGGAGTCCGCCGCCACCGCCCCGAGCACGTCCATCGAGTCGGGGGGCACGCTGATGCGGCTCCGACCATCGAGGGCGCCATCCCGGAGCAGTCCCATCGACATCCGATCGACGTAGGGCTGGCGGCTCTTCAGCGATGCCGCGATCGTCTCGGGGGCGAGGGAGCCGGCGCTCAACTCCGCGTAGAACTGGCTGGTCCACGCATGCATCGGCAGCCACAGCGAGTTGACCTCGGCGGGTCTGCCTTGCGCCTGGCTGCTGCGGCTCCAGCCGGCGAAGCCCATGAAGCTCCGCTCGCCCTGCATCAGACCGGCACCGATCAGCACCATGCCGAGCGTGAGCACGCCCGACGCCGCGCCGAACACGCCGCCCACCGCGTAGTTCGCCGCGGGCGGAAAGTTCAGGTTGGCGGGCACGAGCTTGTCGGTCGCGAGCCGGAAGATGAAGAGGAACACCGCGAACGGAATGAGCAGCCCGAGTCCCCAGGCATAGATCGAGACCCCGCCCATGCCGAGGATCCGGACCGCGACGGGTTCCCAGACCGCGAACGCCATGGCGCCCGCGGCGATCACGCAGAGCAGATGGAGGAGCGAGCTGAACGCGCCTTGGCTCGCCCACCAGTAGGCGATGAGACCGGACAACGCGATGACGAGCAGGTTGAGGACGGTCATGCATCGCTCCCTTCGCTCGGCGCCGCCTTGCCGGTCGCCGACGTCGAGGCAGGTCTGGAGTCAACGCCCTTCGGGGCGAACACGCGGGCGAACTCCTCGAGGCTGGTCTGACCCGCCGCCACCTTCGCGAGCGCCGCCTCCGTCAAGAGCAGCATCCGCCCGCGCCGCGCCTCCGCGATCGCCGACTTCAGGTCGCCCGCAAGCAGCTTCTCGCGGGCAGGCTCGCTGATCGGCATGACCTCGTAGACCCCGATCTGGCCGAGGTACCCGCTGCCCTGGCAGACCGGGCAGTCCTCGACTCGGTTCCGCTGCTGGACCTTGCCGACGGCGCGGTGGATCTGCCCGGCGGCACGCTCCGGGATGCCGAGCTTCTTCAGTTGATCCGGCGGCGGCTGGAACGGCTGCCGGCAGTTGGGGCAGAGGCTCCGCATGGTGCGCATGGTCATCACCGCGCGAAGCGGTCTGGCGGCGGTCTTCAGGTCGCCCACCGCCCGGCACCACTCGGTGATCGCCGACGCCACGCCGAGCTGGTTCATCAGGACGTAGATCAGCGGACCATCCCGACCGGGACCCGCCGCGGTCGCCGCCACGTCGGGTTCCGTCGTGTCGGCGACGAGCACCACGTCCGGGTCACGGCGAAGGATCGACTGCAGCTGGGTCGCGAAGGGCAGGCTCGTGTTCGAGGCGTCCCACTGGACGTGATCGACGCCGTCGAGTCGGAGCTCGATCTTCCGCTCCAGCGTCTTGATGTTGCAGGTGAACGCATCGTGCCGGGAGAGGAGGCTGTACCCCGTGGTGGTCAGCCCTTGACCCGGCGGCGCCGCGACGAGCACCACCCCGTGCCGCTCGCCCAGTTGCGCGAGGGGCGCGAGCACCGCCAACTGCGTCTCGTGAAGCCCCAGCGCGTCGAAGGGACGGCTGAGGCGCTCCTTCCGAGCAAAGTCGAGCCGCATGGTCTGACCGCTCGAGGAGCCCGAGGTCTCGAGCGTCAGCGCCACCTGTCCCGTGGGACCATTGAGCTTGAACTCCTGCTGCTGACGACGCCGGCGGTCGGCGACGTCGAGTCCCGCCTGCGCCTTGACGTAGTCGATCACCGAGGCGGCGGTCTCCGGCGCGAGCGCCGCGAGGCTGCTGCGGACTCCGTCGACGAGCGCCGTCGCGGCGATCCCGTTCTTGCCCGGGGCGACGTCGACGCGGCTCGCCCGGCGCTCGAGCGCCGGCACGAGGAGCTCCTCGACCCGCATGTGGACCTCGAGCAGAGGATCGTCCTTGCCGGGAACGTTGCGGACCTCGCCCTTCGGTCCGAGGAAGGAGATCTGTGCCTTGGCGATGCCTCGCCTCGCGCGGCGGGCCTCCAGCTTCTCGCGCAGCTCGCCGCTGAAGGGCTTGTAGCGGCGCTCCTCCGGGACGCGGGCGTCGCGGAACTTCCAGTATCCCAGGAGGGGCGACGCGAGCAGCAGCATCGCGATCGGCCACCCGAGCCAGAAGATCGGCACGAGGAGCGCGACGGCGAGGGCGATCGCGGCGGTCGCGAGGAACACCGAGTTCCACATCACGACGTTGAAGTGGAAGTACCGGGCATCCGCCTCCAGCCGGGAGGACACGACCCATCCGTAGGGGATGAAGGTCGCGAGCAGGAGCACCGGCTTGACGACGCTCAGCAGGAGCACCGCGTCCGGCTGGACGGCGAGCACGAGGGACGGAAGCAGGTCGATCGGCACCGGACGGGTCTCCGCGGGGGAATCAGGAGATTCCCTTCAGCCTCATCTTGAGCTCCTCAGGCTTCGGGGTCGCCTGGAGCGCCACCTTGTGGTGGATGTACTCCTTCTCCACCAGGTTCACGAGCGAGCTCGTGAAGTCGATCATGCCCTCCTCGTGGCTCTGCTTGATCACCTCGAGGAGCTCGCCCTCGCGGGCCTCGAGCACGAACTTCTGCACGATCGGCGTGTTGATCAGGATCTCCAGCGCCGGGATGCGGGCGATGTTCTCGTGCAGCGTCGGGAGGAGCTTCTGGTAGATGATCGCCCGGAGGTTGTAGGCGAGGAGCTTCCGGATCTGGTCTCGCTCGCCCTCGGGGAAGAGGTCGTAGATGCGCCCGAAGGTCTGCCAGGCGCTGCTCGCGTGGATGGTTCCGAAGACGAGGTGACCGGTCTCCGCGGCGCGGATCGCCGCCTCGAACGTCTCGTAGTCGCGCATCTCGCCGACGAGCACGACGTCGGGGTTCTCGCGGACGAGGGCGCGGAGGGCGTCGTTGAAGTTGACGCAGTCGATGCCGACCTCGCGCTGATTGATGATCGCCTTGTCGTCCGTGAAGATGTACTCGATCGGATCCTCGATGGTGACGATGTGGACCCGCTTCCGCTCGTTCACGTACTGCAGCATCGAGGCGATCGAGGTGCTCTTGCCGGAGCCGGTGACGCCGGAGAAGAGGATCAGCCCCTGCGCGCTCATCGCGACGTCGCCGAGCGTCGGCGGGAGGTAGAGGTCCTCGAAGCGCTTGATGTTGGAGGTGATGAGCCGCGCCGCCACCGAGGGCTTTCCTCGTGCCATGAAGAGGTTGACGCGGAAGCGGTTGCGGTGGTCGTAGTCGTACGCGAAGTCGATCGAGCCCTTCCGCTTGAAGTGGTCGTACTGCCCGTCGTCGAGCACGTCCTTGGCGATCTGGAACATCAGCTCGATGCGGACCGGGTCGGTCTGCAGCGACTTGAGCGATCCGCGGAAGCGCACGCGGGGCGCTTGGTCCACCTTGAGGATCAGGTCGCTTCCACCCACCTCGATGGTCGCTTGGAGGTACGACCGCCAGGCCTTCATGCCCTCGCCAGGGGTGGTTCCGAGATCGTGATGGACGGCGCTGGAGGTCAGTTCGTCGCGATGCACCCGAGGGGTCTCCTGTCGCCTCCCACCCCACGGTCCTCCCGTCGGCGGAGGTCGGAAGACTAGCAGATCCGACGCGGATTCCGCGGCGGTTCCCGCCCTTCGGTTGACAGGTGCCGCGGCGCGGATGATGCTCCGCGGATGGACGACAAGATCGTGCAGGAGGGGATCACCTTCGACGACGTGCTGCTCGTGCCACGGGCGAGCGACGTGACGCCCGACGCCGCCGACACCTCGACGCGGCTGACCCGATCGATCCGGCTGAACATCCCGCTGCTCTCGGCGCCGATGGACACCGTCACCGAGGCGGGGCTCGCGATCGCCCTCGCCCAGGAGGGCGGGATCGGGATCATCCACAAGAACATGCCGCCCGACCGGCAGGCCCGCGAGGTCGCCACGGTGAAGCGGAGCGAGAACGGGGTCATCGCCGACCCGGTGGTGCTTGCGCCGACCGACGTGGTCGAGCGGGCGAGGGGGCTGATGAGCGAGCATCGGGTGAGCGGGGTCCCGGTGACGGCCGACGGGGACCGCCGGGGACGGCTCGTCGGGATCCTGACCCGTCGCGACATGAAGTTCCTGCAGGGCGACGCCGGGCGCACGTTGGTGGGGCAGATCATGACCGCCGCGAACCTCGTCACCGCCCCGCCGGAGACGACGCTTGCGGAGGCGGAGGTGATCCTCAATCGGGCCCGCGTCGAGAAGCTCCTCCTCGTCGATCCGCAGGGGCGTCTGGCCGGGCTCATCACGATGCGGGACATCGACAACCTGCGCCGCCACCCGAGGGCGTGCCGCGATGCCCGGGGGCGCCTCCGGGTCGGCGGCGCGGTGGGGGTGCTGCAGTTCGAGCGGGTCGAGGCGCTGCTGCAGGCCGAGGTCGACGTGCTGGTCGTCGACACGGCGCACGGACACAGCCGCAACGTCCTGGAGACCGTCCGCTGGATCAAGTCGAGGGCGGGGATCGAGGTGATCGCGGGGAACGTCGCCACCACCGAGGGGGCGCGGGCGCTCATCGACGCCGGCGCCGACGGGGTGAAGGTGGGCATCGGTCCCGGCTCGATCTGCACCACGCGGGTGGTGACCGGGGTGGGGGTGCCGCAGATCACCGCGATCATGAACGCGGTCCGCGCCGCGGAGCCTGCGGGAGTGCCGGTGATCGCCGACGGCGGCATCCGGCAGAGCGGCGACATCGCCAAGGCGATCGCGGCAGGCGCCTCGACGGTGATGCTCGGCGGACTCTTCGCGGGACTCGACGAGAGTCCGGGCGACCTCGTCCTCCATCGTGGACGGCGCTTCAAGAGCTATCGCGGCATGGGCAGCGAGGGCGCGATGGCGGCCGGATCCGCCGACCGCTACGGGCAGGGGGGATCGCGGAAGTTCGTTCCCGAGGGCGTCGAGGGACGCGTGCCCTACCGCGGGGCGCTCTCGGAGTTCGTGTTCCAGATGGTCGGCGGGCTCCGCTCGGCGATGGGCTACTGCGGGGCACGGACCATCGACGAGTTCCGCGAGCACTCCCGCTTCGTCCGGGTCTCCGCGGCGAGCGTGGTCGAGAGCCACCCGCACGACATCGTGATCACCCGCGAGAGCCCGAACTACACCGTGGCGGGGGTCGAGGAGTAGGACCCCGCCCGGCGGAGGATGCCCGTCGATCCCGAGTCGAGTCGAGAGCCGCCGGCAGCGAGGGTGCGTCCGCGTTCAACCTCGCCGGACGTCCCCAACGCGCCGCGCCCTGCCGCGAGGCTCGGGTGCCGCCTGCGCCTTCCGTTCATGCCGGTGACAGGAATCGAACCTGCACGCCCCTTCCGGGGCAACGGATTTTGAATCCGTCGCGTCTGCCAGTTCCGCCACACCGGCGATTGCCCTTGCACTCTACCCATGCAACCACGCCCCCGCACGGGGCGGGGGCGTGGAGATGAGTCGAGCCATGAACCTCGATCGGCGGATCAGTCGAGGAACGAGCCGTCCGCGTCGGTGACGGGCGCCTCCGTCTCGTTGCGGCGCACCACGTCCACGAGCGAGACGCCCTCGCGCTCCGCGCCGAGCGCCTCGGCCTCCTCGGCGAGCTCGGAGATCTCGGTCTCGCCCTCGTCGACCTCGCTCGCGGGCGCCTCGCCGTGCTTCTGCACGGTCATCTTCGAGTACGCCCGGAAGCCGGTGCCGGCGGGGATGAGGTGACCGAGGAGCACGTTCTCCTTGAGACCCTCGAGGGTGTCGACCGCGCCGCGGAGCGCCGCCTCGGTGAGCACCTTGGTGGTCTCCTGGAAGCTCGCGCCGGAGAGGAACGAGTCCGACTGGAGGCTTGCCTTGGTGATGCCGAGGAGCAGCGTCTTCGCCTGCGCAGGCTTGGGCTTCTCCGTCTTCGCGGCATCCTTGCCGGCGGCCTCCGCCTTCGCGTTCGCCTCCTTGATGGCGTTCTTGTCGACCAGTCCGCCAAGCGGCAGGTCGGTGCCGCCGGCGTCCTTGACCTTGAGCATCGACATGATCGCCTTGTTCTTCCGCTGGAACTCGAACTTGTCGACCACGTCGTTCGGCAGCAGGTCGGTGTCGCCCGGCTTGATGACCTTCACCTTGCTGATCATCTGCCGCAGGATCACCTCGATGTGCTTGTCGTTGATCGGCACGCCTTGGGCGCGGTAGACGTTCTGCACCTCGTCGAGCATGTAGAGGTAGAGCGCCTCCTCGCCCTTGATCCGCAGGATGTCCGCGGGGATCTGCGGACCCTCGGTGAGCGCGTCGCCCGCGACGACGAGGTCGCCGGTGTGGACGAGGAGCTGCTTGCCCTGCGGGACGTGGTGGTCGTGCTCCTGACCGCTGTCGGAGATGACCTTGATGGTCATCTTGCCCTTGCGCTTGTCGGAGTGGAGCTCGACGCGACCGGAGATCTCGGCGAGGACCGTCGGGTCCTTGGGAATCCGGGCCTCGAAGATCTCGGTGACGCGGGGCAGACCGCCCACGATGTCCTGGGTGCGGCCGCCTTCCTTCGGCTGGCGGGCGAGCAGACCGCCGGCGGCGATCTCCTGGCCCTCCTCGACCTCGATGCGGGCCTTCGCCGGGAGGTGGTGGAAGTCGAGGATGCTGCCGGTGGCGTCCTCGATGGTGATCTGCGGGTGCTTCTCGCCGGTGTGCGGCGTGACCACCAGCGCGGTGCGTCCGCCCTTCTGGTCCTCGCGGCGGCAGGTCTCGCCCTCGATGACGTCCTTGAACCGGACGAGACCGGACTTCTCCGCGAGGATCGGGGTCATGAAGGGGTCCCACTTGACCATGGGCTGACCCTTCTTGACCGGCTCGCCGTCGCGGATGAGGAACTCCGAGCCGTAGGGGACCTTGTGCTTCTCGAGCTCGCGGCCGAGATCGTCGAGGACGACGACCTCGCCGTTTCGCTTGAGCGCCTTCAGCTTCTGGACGCCCTCCTCGGTCACCTCGACGGCGTTGCAGTCCCGCAGCGCCACCTTGCCGGCGTTCATCGCCTTGATCTCGGTATCCACGAGACCCTGCGAGGCGATGCCGCCCGTGTGGAACGTGCGCATCGTGAGCTGGGTGCCGGGCTCGCCGATCGACTGCGCCGCGATGATGCCGACCGCCATGCCCTCCTCGACGAGGTCGCCGGTCGACATGTCCATCCCGTAGCAGCGGGCGCAGACG
>VGXO01000059.1 GCA_016873275.1 Phycisphaerae bacterium | reverse complement strand
CCTCCGCCGCCCGCGGAGTTCCCGTACGCCCAGTGGTTCGTGACGGGCATGGTCGAGGGACCGAGCGGTCCGGAGGTCTGGCTCCGCAACTCCGGCAGCGGGGAGACCCGCACCCTGCTTCCCTCGCAGCGGCTCGGCGACGCGGAGCTGCTTGGCATCCAGGGCGACCGGGCGCAGTTCCGCCTTGGCGATGAATCCTTCGTCGTGCTCGTCGGTTCGACCCTCGGGGACCGATATCCCCAGAGGCAGTAGTTCCGAGAAGCGATCGCGGTCGCGCCGCCGTCGCCCATGTCAAAGGACCGAGAAGGCGATGCTCAAGACGCTGTTGAGAACGCGCGTGCTTTCGTCGTTCGTCGCCTCGGCGTTCCTTATTGGTCCCCTGACCAGCGCGACCGCGCAGGACGCCGGGGTCGAGGGTCCGAGAACCGAATCTTCCGGAGCGGCTCAAGGTCCGGGAACCACGGAGGCTGCCGCCGCGCCAGCATCGACCGCGGCAGCATCGACGGCTCCAGCCTCGTCCGCGCCAGCCTCCCCCGCGCCGCAGGAGGGCGCTCCGCCGCCGCCCCCCGTGCCGGCGGAGATCCGCTTCAACTTCAAGGGTCAGACCTGGGATCAGGTGCTCGACTGGTTCAGCCGGACCACCGGGCTCCCCATCGTCCGCGAGACACCGGTGCCGAGCGGCACCGTCGACTACCTCTCGCCGCGCACCTACGACCTGCCGGAGGCGCTCAAGCTCCTCAACATCCTCCTCCAGACCCAGGACGTCATGCTCCGGGTCGAGGCGGACCGCCTGCACCTCCAGAAGCTCGACGCGATGCGGCGGGAGAACGTCCCGACCTTCGTGGACGAGGTCCCCGAGTCGGTCACCGACGACCAGATCATCACGCTGCTTCTGCCGCTCTCGAACGCCTCGGCGGAGGCGGTGGCGGAGCAAATGAAGGACCTCGTCGCCTCCTACGGCTCGGTCACGCCGCTCAAGCAGCAGAACGCGGTGATCCTCGTCGAGACCGCCGGGCAGGTGCGACGCCTCCAGCGGATCGTCGAGGAGGTCGATCGCGAGGACGTCGAGAACATCGTCGAGCAGATCCCGCTCCGGCACGCGAAGGCGACCGAGCTCATCGAGTCGCTGAAGGCATTGATGGGCGAGCGGGTCATCGAGTACGTCATCAACCCGCAGAACAACCAGCGGGTGAAGCTCGAGGAGAACCGCCTCGCGGGGCTCACCCTCGCGGCGGACGCCCGCACCAACTCGATCATCGCCCGCGGCACGAAGCCGCGGATCGACCGCGTGCGCGAGACGATCGCGCTCCTCGACGTGCCGCGACCCGGCAGCGGTCCACGCACGGTCCGCACGGTGGTGCTCGGGCGCGAGACCGCGGAGGGCGTGATCCGCAAGCTCGACGCGCTCTTCCAGGGCGTCCCCAAGGAGGAGCGTCCGACGATCCTTCCGCTCGAGGAGCCCGGTCGCATCGCGGTCGCGGGCGATCCCTCCGCGGTCGCGGCGGCGCTCGCGGCGATCGAGGCGATCGATGGAGCCACCGGCGACGCGGCGGGCGGCGCGGTGCCCGAGAGGGCGGTGACGCGTCTTCCCCTCGAGCACCTCGACGCGGCGGCGGCGCTCGCGGCGCTCCGTCCGCTCCTCACCGCCCGCCAGCAGGCGGCGATCGCCCTCGCGGCGGGGCCCGACCAGCGGTCGATCCTCGCGGCAGGTCCGGCGCAGGACCTCGCGGCGCTCGAGGGTCTCCTCGCGCTCGTCGATCGACCGGCGCCGGTCGCGCGGGAGGTCCGCTTCCTCGACCTTCCCGAGCAGGACGCCTCGGCGATCGCGGCGCGGGCGGAGGAGATCGACGCGCTTCGGCGTCCGCCGGGCGACGCCTCGGCGCTCGTCGAGACCTCGCTCGACGCGGCGCGCGGGCAGCTGCGGGTGGTCGGCAGCGCGAAGGCGATCGACCGCTTCGCGCAGAGCCTCCAGCAGGCGAGGCAGGCGGCGCAGCCCCGCGCCGAGACCCGCCAGTACCGCCTGACCGCGGCGCGGGCGTCGGAGGTCGCGCGGGAGCTCGCGACGCTTGCCCCGGCGATCCTCGATCCGCGCGACGGCACGCCCTTCGTGGCGCCGCTGATCGAGCCGGTCGACTCCCTCGGGCTCCTCGTGGTGACCGCGCCCGCCGCCCAGCTGGCGCAGCTCGAGCCGGTGGTGCGCACCCTCGACCGCGCGGGCGACGCGACCGTCCGCGTGATCCGGCTCGATGGTCAGCCGGCGGCGCCGCTCCTCGAGAAGGCAGGCGCGATCTTCGCCTCGATCGTGCCCGCCGCCGAGCGCGACCGCCTGACGGCGCCGCAGGTCGAGATCGACGAGGCGTCGGGCTCGGTCCTCCTCGTCGGTCGCGCCGAGTCGGTCGCCACGTTCGAGCGGGCGATCACGGACGCCCGCCGCCTCGCGGCGCCCGCGCGGAGCGGTCGCATGCTCACGCTGCGTCAGGCGTCGGCGGGCGAGCTGGTCGGCCCGCTCGGCGAGCTGCTCTCGACGGCGGGTCCGCAGGATCCCTCGCGCAAGATTCCCGCCGCGGAGATCACGCCGGTCGAGGCGCTGAACAGCCTCTGGGTGGTGGGGGAGCCGGAGCAGCTCGCCCTCGCCGAGCAGTTCCTGCAGCGGCTCGACGTGCCCGGCGGCGCCGAGCTTCCGCCGCTTCGCCTGCTCGCGGTCCGCGCCGCGGACGCCGCGGTGATCGCCGAGCTCCTCACCCGCCGCTACGCCGCGCGGTCCGCCGCCGAGCAGCGCGAGCGACCGGTCCGCGTCGACGCCGAGATCGGCGGCAACACCCTCGCGGTGACCGCGCCGCCCGAGATCCTCGCGGAGATCGAGTCGCTCGTCGACGAGGTGAACGACGCCGGTCGCGCGGGCGGCGAGGACCGCGAGATCCGCATCTTCTCGCTGAAGGTCGGTCGCGCCGCCGACCTCGCCGACACGATCGACCAGATGTTCCCCGAGCCGCCGGTGCCGGTCGACTCCCGTGGTCGCCCGCGACCGGACCTCAAGCTTCCGCGGGAGGTGGTGGTGCGGGCGCACGAGCCGACGAACTCGCTGATCGTCGACGCGCCCGGCACGCGGATGGAGGACTTCGCGCGGCTGGTGGAGCAGCTCGACCGCCAGGAGGCGGCGCCCGAGACGGAGATCCGCACGTACCGCCTCAACCGTGGGCGACCGGAGGCGATGGCTTCGACGCTCCGCGAGCTCGCCGCGAACGGCAGCCTCGGGCTCGCGAGCGATGGTCGAGGCAGCGCCGTGGTCTCGATCGCCGTCGAGCCGAACACCGGCAGCCTCGTGGTCTCGGGACCTCCCGCGATCTTCGACCGGGTCGAGCAGGTGATCGAGTCGGTCGACGGTCCGCGACCCGGTCCGGCGACCGACCTGCGCATCCTGCGCCTCGCGAGCGCCCGCGCCGACGTCCTCGAGCCGACGCTGCGGCAGATCCTGCTCGCCAGGATGCGGGAGCTCGTCCCGGCGTCGGCGGGTCGACCGGAGGACCTCCTCCAGATCACCGTGGACCGAAAGACCAACTCGCTCGTCGTCGCGGCCCCGACCCCGATCGTCGAGCTCGCCGCGACGCTCGCGAAGGAGCTCGACTCGGGCGGATCGATCGGCAGCTCGACGGTGCGGGTGCGTCCGCTGAGCTTCGCGGACGCCGCGCAGGTCGCGACCTCGCTCGCCGCGGCGCTCCCCGGACTCACGAGCGAGACGACCGGCGGACCGGTCGAGGTGAAGGTGATCGCCGCGCCCGGCGCGAACGCCCTCCTCCTCGTCGGCGTCCCCGCGGACCTCGACGAGGTCGAGAAGCTCGTCGAGCCGCTTGACCTTCGCCCCTCGACCGACGCGGTCGCCGCGGAGAGCTTCCCGCTTCGCCACGCCAACGCCGCGGAGATCGCCCCGATCGTGCAGCGGGTGCTCGCCGACCAGCAGCAGAGCGATCCGCGGCTCCTCATCGAGCGGCTGCGCCGAAGCCGCGGTCAGGTCGACCTGACGCCGCCGGTGCGGGTCGAGGCGGATCCCCGATCGAACAGCCTGCTCGTGAGCGGTCCGGCGCAGACGGTGGCGCTCGCGAGGACGCTCATCGACCGCCTCGACGTTCCCGAGGTCGACGGCGAGCGGGGGCTCGCGATCTTCGTCCCGGCGCACGCGGATCCGGCGCGGCTCGCCGCCTCGGCGACCCGCGTCCTCCAGTCGACGCGCCCCGCCGGCACCCGATCGACCTTGGAGCTCCTCGCCGATCCCCAGACCGCCGCGATCCTCGTGACCGGCACGACCGAGGAGGTTGCCCGGGCGCGGAGCCTCCTCGGCGAGCTCGACGAGCGCGCCGCGGTCGCCGCCGAGACGGGACCCACCATCGAGGTGGTGCCGGTCAGGCACGCGGACGCCGGCACCGTCGCGCAGGGACTGCTCGCGGTCCTCGGCGACTCCGGCAGCGAGGCGCCGCCGACGATCCGCGTCGACGCGACGGGCACGTCGCTCCTCGTCAAGGGAACGCCCGCGCAGCTCGCCCGGGTGCGCGACCTCGCCGGCCAGCTTGATCGCGCCGCGGCAAGCGGCTCGCGGCAGGTGCGGAGCATCGCCGTCGATCCCGCCCGCGCCGACGCGGCGGAGGTCGCCCGCCTGCTCGAGCGGATGCTCGAGCAGGATGGCGGCGCGGTCGAGGTGGTGACCCTCGAGGAGCTCCTCGCCCGCTATCCCGAGGGCGCCGCGCCGAGCGCGGAGGAGACGACGCCATGAGCGCGACGCGGGGACGCCGCCCGAGCTCGCTGATCGCCCCGCACGCCGTGGTCGCGGGGCTCGCGATCGCCGCGTCGCTCGCGCCTCGCCCGAGCTTCGCGCTCCTGCCGCAGGCGCCGCCCGAGAAGGACGCCGCGCCGAGCGAGGAGCGGGCGACGATCGCGGTCGATCCGCGGACGAACAGCCTCGTGATCGTCGGCTCCGCGAAGGAGGTCGAGCGGCTCTCGCGGCTCATCCGCCAGGCGCAGGAGCAGCTCCCCGTCGAGTCGAGCCGGGTGTACTCGGTCCGCCTCGGCGATGCCGCCGACGCGGTGCGCCTCCGCGGGCTGATCGTGCAGACGCTTCGGACGATGACCGTGCGCGGCGAGGTCGGGGCGCTCGCGAACCGCGTCTCCGTCGTCGCCGACGAGGCGGGGCGATCGCTCGTCGTCGCCGCGACGCCCGCGGACTTCCGCGTGGTGGGCGAGCTCGTCGCGGCGTTCGCGAGGACTCCCGCGGGCGAGTCGCTCGCGGTGCGGACCTATCCGCTCCAGTCGACCACCGCCGACCGCGCGGCGGCGGGGCTCCGCGAGCTGCTGCAGGCGCAGGTCGCCGCGGCGGGACCGGGTCCGGTCGCGGTGCGGTTCGGCGAAGGCGACGCCGCCTCGTCGACCTTCGATCCCTCGCGGGTGCGGGTCATCGCGGACGCGGGCGGCAACTCGCTCGTGGTGCTCGCGCCGGAGGCGGCGGTCGCGTTCGTCGAGGAGTACGTCGCCTCGACCGATCGCCTGCCGCCCGCCGATCGCGCGGGACTTCGGGTCTTCCCGCTCAGGCATGCCCGTGCCGAGCTCGTCGAGCCGGGGCTCTCGCGGATCCTCACGGCGCGCGCCCGCGACCAGCGGCGTCGCGATCCGACCGCCCCGGAGCCGCAGCTCGCGGTCGACTCGCGCAACAACGCGATCCTCGCGACCGGCAGCCAGCCGCAGCTCGTGGAGCTCTCCGAGCTCCTCGACTCGATCGACGTCGAGGGCGGCGGTGGGCTGCTCGCCGCGGATGCGGTGGAGGTGGTGCCGGTCCGCTTCGCGGATGCGTCGGAGCTCGCGCAGTCGCTCGTCCGCTTCCTCGCCGAGCGTGCCGAGGCGTCCGGCGCCGTGGCGCCCGAGGCGAGCGTGGTGCCGAGCCGGGCGTCGAACTCGCTCCTCGTGGGCGGATCCGCGGAGTCGATCGCGGCGGTGCGGCGGCTCGTCGAGCGGATGGACCTTCCGCAGACCGGTGACCGAGACGTCGAGATCCTGAGGGTGCGCCGCGGGAGCGCGTCGGAGATCGCGCGGCTCGTGTCGGAGCAGTTCGCCCGCCGGGTGACCGGCGCGCCGGTCGCGGTGAGCTCCGACGAGCGGACCAACAGCGTCATCGTGAACGCGCCCGCGGCGATCTCCGCGCAGGTGAAGGCGCTCGTCGCCTCCCTCGATCTTCCGCCCGCGAGCGACGAAACGGTGCTCCGGACGTTCCGCCTCGAGACCGCCCGCGCCGACGAGGCGGTGCGCCTGCTCACGCAGAGCCTGCAGCTCGACGCGGCGGGGCGGGCGCAGGGCACCACCATTCGCCTCGAGGAGGGCGGCGAGGCGGTCGAGGTGAACGCCCGCATCGTCGCGGACCGCCGAAGCAACAGCCTGATCGTCACCGCGACCCCGGAGAGCGTTCCGGTCATCGAGACGCTCGTCGCGCGGATCGACGAGGCGCCCGCGGCGAGCCCGACGGAGTTCCGGGTGATCGCCCTCCAGCATGCCGACGCCTTCGACGCGAGCCTGACGCTCCGGCAGATGCTGCGGGCGATCGAGCCGGGTCAGGTCGCGCCGGCGATCGACTACGACGCCGCGGAGAACCACCTCGTCATCGCGGCGTCTCCCGACCAGTTCCCGCGGATCGAGGCGCTCGTCAAGCAGCTCGACCAGCCCCGCAGCCGGCCGCGGACCACCGACTTCATCGTGCTCGAGTTCGCCGACGCGGAGAAGGTCCGCGAGGCGCTCTCCTACTTCTACGGACCTTTCGCCGACCAGGCGGACCGCCCGTCGCAGCGGCAGGTGAGCATCGTGGCGGACCCCGCCACCAACTCGCTCGTCGTGAGCGCCGAGCAGTCCGAGTGGGAGGGAATCCGCGAGCTCGTCGCGAAGCTCGACCGCGAGGACTACGACGCGAGCCTGCAGCTCAAGGTCTTCGCCCTCTCGCACGCGGACGCCCGCGGCGTCGCCCGGGCGATCAACGAGGCGTTCCAGGGACGCCTCGACCGCGAGGCGCGGGCGGCGCGATCGCAGGCGCCCGAGGGCGAGGCGCCGCCGCCGACCACGCTCGTCCCCGCGGAGGACTGGGTCAGCGTCGCGGCGGAGGAGAAGACGAACTCGCTCGTCGTCTCCGCGAGCCGGGCGAACCTCCTCCGCGTCGAGCGGATCATCAAGGAGCTCGACACCGCCGACTTCGACCGCCTGCCCGCCCCGCGGGTGATCCCGGTCGAGCGGGGCGACGCCGAGCAGCTCGCCGCCGCGATCACGCGGAGCTTCGGGCTCGAGGAGGACGATCCGACCCGCCTCGTGAGGGTGATCGGCGACCGCGCCGCGAGCGCGATCGTCGTGCGGGCGGGCGAGGAGGACTTCGCGCAGATCAAGGCGCTCGCGGAGAGCCTGCAGGCGCAGTCGGCATCGAAGGGGCTCTCGGTCCAGCTGCTCGCGCTCAGGAACGTGCCGGCGGCGCGGATCGCCCCGACGCTCCGCGAGGCGTTCGCGATCCGCGCCCGCCAGGCGAACCTGCCGCTCTCGATCGGCGTCGACGCGACGGCGAACGCGCTGGTGGTCACCGCGACCGGTCCCCTCTTCGAGGAGATCCGGGCGACCGCGGAGGCGATGGACTCGCTCGCCCCGGCGTCGGGACAGGCGATCTTCCTGATCGACCTCGAGCACGTCGATCCGGAGGTCGCGAGGAGCGCCGTCGAGGCGATCGGTCTCGACAAGCCGCAGCCAGCCGGCTCGATCGCCCGCCTCGTCGGCGAGCCGGTGAAGGTGGCGCTCCTGCCCGGTCGCCGCTCGATCCTCGTGGTCGCGAGCCCCGCGGACCGCGAGATCGTCACCGGATTCCTCAAGTCGATCGACGTGACGCCCGCGCTTCCCGAGAGCCGCCTGCGGGTGATCCCGCTGCGGCTCGCGAACGCGGCGGCGACGGCGGCGCTGCTCAACCAGCTGCTCGATCCGGCGCAGCAGGGCGGTGGCTCGAGCCTCGCGAAGGCGGCCCGCGAGCAGATCCGCCGCCTGAGCCTGCGCCGCAACGGCGTCGACGAGCCGGACCTCGCCCTCGACCTCGCGGTGCCGGTGCGGATCCTCGCGGACGACGGCTTCAACGCGCTCCTCGTCGACTCGAGCCCGGCGAACGTCTCGGCGATCGAGACGCTCGCGGTGATGCTCGACCGGCTCCCGGTGACCGACGCGGTGACGGTGCAGATCCTGCCCCTCGACAACATCGCCGCGGAGGAGTTCGCCCGCATCGTCAAGGAGCTCTTCGCGGAGGGTGCCCGCCTCGCCGTCGTGGGCGGCACCAGCCGGCGGGCGATGCCGGAGGGAAGCGCCGGACCGGCGCTCCTCGAGCCGGTGGCGGTCTCGGTCGACGAGCGGACGAACACCGTCGTCGTCGCGGGCAAGGAGGAGGCGGTCGCCCTCGTCGAGGTCCTGCGGCAGCGGCTCGACGGCGGGGTCGAGATGGGCTGGGTCGAGCCGCGGGTGATCACGCTGCGCTACGCGGACGCGGAGGCGCTCGCGGCGACGCTCGACGCGGTGCTCGTGAGCGCCCGCGAGGACCTTCCCGAGTCGGCGGCGCTGCGGCGCCAGGTCGCGCGGCTCCGCGTCTCGGCGCCCGGGGCGAACCGGGCGGTCGAGGGCGACATCTTCCGCCCGATGACCGAGCTCCTGATCCGCCCCGAGCGGCAGACCAACTCGCTCGTCGCGGTGGGAAGCCCCGCGAACCTCGAGATCCTCGCCGGGCTGGTCTCGCTGCTCGACGTCGAGGCCGCCGCGCCCGGCGCGACGATCCGGACCTACCCGATCGTGGTCGCGTCGGCGGCGCGGATCGCGACGCTCCTCAACCAGCTCTTCGAGCAGCAGTTCCAGGCGCGGCTCCTCAAGGACGAGGACCGGGTGCGGGTCCTCGCCGACGAGCGCCTGAACTCGATCGTGGTCTCCACGAGCCCGCGGAGCTTCGCCCTCGTCGAGGAGCTCCTGAAGTCGCTCGACGCCCCGGTCGCCGCGGAGCTCCGCGAGATCCGCATGATCTCGCTCGCGAACGCGGCGGCGACGCGGGTCGCCCCGATCGTGCAGCAGATGATGGATGCGCGGCTCGACCGCCTCCGCCGCGTGCAGCCGGAGACCGCCGACCTCGAGAAGGCGCTCGTCGTCGCCGATCCCCGCGTCAATGCCCTCGTGGTGGCGGCGGGGAACGACGCGTTCGAGGTGATCTCGCGCCTCGCCAAGGACCTCGACGCGGCGCCGCCGGACGAGGCGTCGCTCGTCGAGGTGGTGCCGCTCCGCGGCGGCGACATGGCGCGGGTCGCGGCGGCGGTCGAGCGGATCATGGAGCGGCGCTACGCCGACCTGCCGCCCGAGATCGCCCGACGCTCGCGACCGCTCGTCCTGACCGATCCGCGCACCGGCAGCCTCCTCGTCGCGGGAAGCCCCGAGGACGCGCGGGCGATCCGCGGGCTCATCGAGCAGCTCGAGGGGATGCCGATGAACGCGGCGCTCGGGCTCGCCGTCGTCCAGATCGAGAAGGGGCGCGCGGAGGCGCTCGCCCCGCGGATCCAGCAGCTGATGCAGGAGCGCACCCGGAGCCTCGGCGCCGCGGAGGGTCCGGCGGACCGCGTCTCGGTCGTCGCGGATCCCGCGAGCAACACCCTCCTCGTCGCGGCGAGCGAGGCGAACGTCGAGGTGGTCCGCGAGCTGGTGCGGCTCCTCGGCTCGGTCGAGGGACTCGACGCGACCCTGCCGGTCGAGGTGATCATGCTCACCCGCGGGCGGGCGAGCGAGATGCTGCAGACCGTCCGCTCGATGTACGTCGACGAGGCGAACCGGAGCCGCGGTCCGAACGCGGTGCGGGTCTCCGCGGACGAGCGGCTGAACGCCCTCGTGGTCGCGGCGCCGGAGGCGGACGTGACGGCGATCCGGGCGCTCGTCGCGAGGCTCGACTCCGCGAGTCCGGGCACCGTCGTCGAGATCAAGTACATCCCGCTCGCCTCGGCGAACGCCCTGGAGATGGTCGGGCTCATCGAGACGGTGCTCTCCGGCGGCGGCATCGGGCAGCGCCGCGGCGGCGCCGCGACCGCGACGGTGGTGCGGTACCTGCGGCAGATCGACGGCGGTCCGGGCGAGGAGGAGTTCGAGGTCGAGATCAGCCAGTCGACGCGGCAGTCGATCTCGCTGACCCCCGACGTCAGGACGAACACGATCGTGGTGCGGGCGCCGCGCGAGTCGATGCCGCTCCTCGAGCAGATGATCCGCGACCTTGACTCGTCGGCGCTCGGCAGCCAGAACATCCGGGTGTTCCGCCTCGCGAACGCGGACGCCGACGCGATGGCGCGGATCCTCCGGGACCTCTTCAACATGCGGCAGCAGGGCGGCTCCTACGTCCTCCGTCCGCGCGAGGTGGCGGAGGTCGAGGCGGAGGGCGTGGAGGCGGCGGGCATCTCCTCGACCGAGCTGACCCTGGTGCCGGACGAGCGGCAGGCGCTCTCGGTCACCGTCGACAGCCGCACGAACAGCCTGCTCGTCTCGGGCACCACCGGCTACCTCGACCTCGTCGCGAAGGTCGTCGAGGAGCTCGACGCCGCGGAGGCGAACGAGCGGGAGACCTTCGTCTACCGCCTGAAGAATGCCACCGCCGACGAGGTCGCGGCGCTGGTGGGCGAGTTCGTGAGCGAGGACCAGCGGAAGGTCGTCGAGACCCTCGGCACCGACGAGCTGCCCTCCGCCGCGCGGCTCCTCGAGCGCGAGGTGACGATCGTCGGCGACGGCAAGAGCAACTCCGTGGTGGTCACCGCGAGCCCGCGCTACGCCGAGCGGGTGAAGGAGATCATCCGAGAGCTCGACATCGATCCGCCCCAGGTGCTGATCCAGGTGCTCCTCGCCGAGGTCGCCCTCGCGGACACCGAGGACCTCGGGCTCGAGTTCACGCGGTTCTCGGCGGGGAGCGTGAACGTGGCGGGCGGCTTCGGCCTCGCCCGGGCGCCCTTCGACCAGAACAACGGGATCGTGATCCCTGGTCTCTCGGGACTCGCGCCGGCGCTCTTCTCCTCGGGGATCGGCGTCCCGAACATCGCGGTCGGCTCCGCCGACTTCGACCTCCTCATCAACGCGCTCCAGACCCAGAACCGCGTGCAGGTGCTGAGCAATCCCTCGGTGATGGTCGCGAACAACAGCGAGGGCTTCATCCAGGTCGGCCAGACCGTGCGGCTGCCGGACTCGGTGGCGTTCAGCGCGGCGGGACAGCAGTCGGCGGTGACCCCGAGCGAGATCGGCGTGATCCTTCGGGTGATCCCCACCATCAATCCCGAGGGGTTCGTCCGGATGGAGATCGAGCCGGAGATCTCCCGCCTCTCCCGGCAGACCGTGCAGATCTCCGAGGACTTCCAGTCGCCGATCATCGACCGCCGCCGGGCGAACACCACGGTGACCGTGCGCGACGGGCAGACCGTGGTCATCGGCGGGCTCATCAGCGACCGCTACGAGGAGATCGAGAAGAAGATCCCGCTGCTCGGCGACATCCCGCTGCTCGGGCTGCTCTTCCGCAGCCGAAGCCAGGCGGTCGAGCAGACCGAGCTGCTGATCGTGCTGACGCCGCACGTGATCACGACGGGCACGGACGCTCCGACGCGGCAGGACCGCGCGGGCGCGGTCAGCAACCAGCAGATCGACAAGCTGAACCTCGATGCGGTCCTCATCGAGCAGATCCGCCGCGGCGAGCTGCAGGGTCTCGAGGGTCGGGTGAACCGCGATGGCTCCCGGCAGGATTCGATCGGTGCGCCGTCGGAGTCGCGCGAGCAAGACGAGGGCTTCGTCGCGCCGGCTCCGGCGGTCGAGGGCGAGCCTTCGTCGGGGGCGCCGTCGACGCCGTCGTCTTCCGAGGCAGGTGACGCGACGCCGGCGGTGCCGCCGGCGTCCCAGGCGACCTCGCCAACGCCGGCGGCGCCAGCACCGACGGGTGGCTCCTCGCGATGACCGGGCGCGAGGATCGATCGGCTGCCGCGTCCCCCGCGTCCCCGATGCTCGGGAGGGCGGCGATTCGTCTCGTGATCGTGGTCGTGGTCGCGGTCGTGGTCGCGGTGGGCTGCGAGACCTCGCGGCAGACCTCCGATGGTCGCCCGATGCCGCCGACGCCGACGCAGCCAGTCGCGACGCCGACGACGGCACCGGTGAACGCCATCGCCCTCATCTTCGGACCCAAGCCGATCGAGCTCGACGGCGACGGCATCCCCGACCGCATCGAGCTCGATGCGTACCTCTTCGCGCGACCCTATCCGCAGCCGATCCTCGCGCCAGGCGTGATGGTCTTCGAGGTCTATGCGCCGGGCACCTTCGCTCGCGGCGAGCGACCGCTCGGCGAGTGGCGGATCGGATCGGAGCAGCTGGTGCGCCTCGCCGACCGTTCGGTCTTCGGTCCCTGCTTCCGGCTGCGGCTCGACCTCCGCGAGATCGGCCTCGCGCCATTTCCTCTCCCGCAGCTCGATCTTCGCTGCCGCTTCGAGCCCTCCGACGGGGGAGCCGCGGTCGAGTCGCGCGGCGTCGAGCGGATCTCGATGCGAGGCTGAGACAGGCGCGACCTTGATCCGGTGTCGATTGGCGTGCTCGCGTCGCTGCGCGAGCTCACTCCTTGGCGACGAGTGGCTGCCACCGAAGCGACGCCGCCCGCCGAGTTCGGCGGGCGGAACCGGGCATCACGCGGCGAGGTCGAACTGGGGATCCAAGATTCGAACTTGGACTAACTGGTTCAGAGCCAGTCGTGCTACCGTTACACCAATCCCCAAACGGGTCGGAGATGGTAGCGGGGGAGCGGGTCGGATCAAGACGGCGCTGCCCGTGTCGCGTGGAGAGGGCGTCGGGAGAGTTCTCCGCCGCTAACTTGGGTCGAATCGGGAGGCGATGGGCCGCGCAAGCAGCGGTCGCGATGGTGATCTCCCATCGGGCGTCCCTACTGGTCGCGACCGACTCGGGGCGACGCGGGGGGGAGGTGTGCTGGCGTGTCGCTTGGCGAGGACGACGAACGATCCCAGCGCTCCCGCCACCAGGGCTTGCACCGGGTGGTTGAAGCCGTTCAGCAGCTGGTCCAGCGCGAACATGGTGCTCCACGCCGAGAGTCCGACGACTGCGTAGAAGACAGGCGGCGGTGCCTTGACTCGGATCGCCCAGAGCACGGCGAGCGTCGCCGGAACGAGCATCCATCCGTACGTCCCGATCAGCCCGACCAGACCGCGCTGACCCAGGATGATGATCCACCATCCGTCGGTGACGGAGTCCTTGCCCAAGACCTCCGCCGCAGTGTCCTTGTCGACGCGGTTTCGGTTCCATCCACCCCAGCCGAAGATCGGCGCTTTAAGTGCCTTGTCGACGAGGGCGTCCTCGTGCCTGAAGCGGAAGTCGAGCGATGACGCCCGGGTCTCGCCGAAGAGCGCGTCGGAGGCGATGACCAGCGGCTCGCGCATGGGAAGGAAGTTGCCGGCAAGGGCCGTCATGATGTAGAGCACGACGAACGCGGGAATCCACAGGATCGACGCCTTCCAGCGAAGCCACTTGGTCGCCAAGAGGGTCAGGATCGCCGCGAACATCAGCGCAAACGCACCCGTGCCTCGACAGAGCACGGTGATGATCGCGAGTCCGACCGAGATCGTGCCAATCCTGAGCTTGAGGAGTCGAAGTCGATGGCCTCCCAGCCACAGGCTCCATGCCACGATCGTTCCCGCCGCCATCCAGATCGCGAGGGCAAGTCCGGTCGGAAGAAAGACCCGGGGGCGGTACCCACCGAGAGCGAAACTTCCGATCTGCAAGTCTCGCCTGGTTTCCCAGAATGCGAAAGTCTGGAATCCGTAGATCCACACGTTGAACTGCGGGCTCATCCGCATCTCGATGATGGCGCCAACCGCATACACCATCGTTCCGGCGACGATCGTGATGGCAAGGTCACGCAACGCCGTCGGTCCCACGAGGTAGCAGCGACCGAGGAAGTATGCAATCCCCGCGTACATCGCGTAGAACCACCACATCAGCAGCGATTCCTGTAATCCGAGACCGTTGGCGAGACTTGAGACGCCCCAACTCACCCAGGCGACGACGACGAGCAAGTCGAACCACTGAAGGCGGAGTCGCGACAGAGGTCCGGGATCGAAGGCAAGCGCGCCGAGCAGTGCGCCGACCGAGACGGCGAAGTCCTTGTTGTAGGAGGGAAGTCCATCCGTCAGCTGAACCGCGACCGAGGGAAGCAGCAGGTAGCCGAACACGAAGCAAGCGCAGATCCCACGGCGAGCGCCGAGTGTGCCACAGAGCACGAGGCTCACGAGCGGCCAGCCGAACAGTGCGAGGTAGATCTGGATCGTCATGGCGTGGGTGCAAATCGCCCGGCGGTCGCGGCACGAGGTTCCTCGGCAGATGCCCTCTCCTTCATCGCGGAATCACCTTGGAGCGGGTGATCGCGATCGGTCGACGCGGTGAAGTCACGGCGACCCGCACGCGGAATCCGATAACCCGACCAAGTCGTCCGCCGTGAGGTCTTTGCGGGCATTGTCGGGGGCGTTTCCCGGGACTCAAGACCCCTGCATGGCGTCGACTGGATGCCGGACTCCGAACTGCCGATTCCTCCTCATATCGGGGGAGCTGCTTCCATGCTCCCCGCCGCCAGGAGGGATCATGACCCGGACTCTTACGACTGCGGCACTGTTGACGCTCGCGTGGTGTTCGCCAGCGCTGCAGGGCGCGCCGCCAGCCGGCGCGTCACCCTCGGATCAGGCGGAGTTCGCGTCGGATGCAGCGCAGCACCCGGAGGCTGCACCGATCCTGGTTCCGGCGAAGCTGTGGTGGAGTCACGACGCGGCACGCATCGAACTTCAGCCCTTGGATGTTGGGGATCCGTCGCACGAGAATGGACTCATCGTGATTCGTCCGATCGGACCACTGTCCGATCCTCGACTCGAGTCAGTCGAGCAGGGCGTGCGGGAGCAGATGATCGCCCTCTGGGGGGATGGTGCCCCGCAACGCTATCGCGAGTCGTTCGCGCGGGCGATGGAGTCGGCAGTTGACTCGGTCCGAAGTCAGCGTCCCAGCGCGAGGGTGTCGGTCTTCGGACTTCCACTGGAGTCATCTAGCGTCGCGGCTCGCGATGCCAACGCGGCGCTCTCTCGGCTTATCGAGTCGCTCGACGTGCTGGTTTCCTCGCGGTCCTTCCTTCGGGGAGGAGGTCAGGTGCTACGCGGCGAGGAGATCAGGGACGCGCTTCGCGTCAGCGTCGGACTCTCGGCGGGACGACCGATCCTTTACCGGACGGCGGGAGGATGGGGGGTCTTGGCGGGATCTCCCGTGCCGGATCACGCTCCGGACGAAAGGTCTGGAGACCCCGCTGCCGAGCCGAGCCTGCCTCCGGAATCGCTGCACTCGGCAGCGATGTCCGAGGCTCACCGCGAAGGCGATGCATCGGTGGCGTCAATGTCGGACGCTCGCGAGAACCAAGCGACCGGAAGCAGTCCGGGCGACTCCCGCCTTGCGGAAGACGCTGCGCCGAGTGAGCCGGTCTCCGCGGATCCGGTCTACTCGGGTGGATCCACGCCCATCTCGGCTGAGGTTCCGCTCAGGCAGACGGATCGAGCCTCAAGCCGGTCCAATCCAATCGAGGCGACGGGATCAGGCAACTCCGTGACGGTGCCCGGTGGCGTCGGGACGCGTGGACTCGGTCGCTTTCTTGACCCTGCGTCCATGGTCGGTGGCGGATCTGGACTCAGCGACCCGTCTCGACTCTCGGCAGGTCAGATCAACTTCCCAGGATCCGGTTCCGGAGGCGGATTCTCCGGAGGGAGCTCGGGAGGAGGGTTCTCCGGGTCAAGCTCGGGGCGAGGCGGCGGATCGTCGGCTCCGCTGGACGGCGGGTCGAGCGCCCGTCCCGCCGCCCCAGCTTCCGCTGGTGCTGCCGCGTCACCCACGACGCCCGCGACGGGGACCGGAGCAGGCGGGCCCGCGACAAACTCTCCGAGCAGTGCTCCGAGCGGAGCTGCCTCCGCTGGACCAGCGCCGCTCGTGCCCGCGCCGAACCCGCCCCCGAATGCTGGTTCGACTCCGATCCAAATTCCAAGCGTCAATCCGCCGGCAGGTGGCGGTGGTTCAACCGGCTCGGGCGGGACCTCCCAGCCGACGGCGCCGCTGCCTCCTCCTCCGAGCTGGAACCCGAACTCGAACGTGAGTCCCGTGACTCCCGTCACGGGACCTCCGACTCCACCATCGACGAGCGGA
>VGXO01000058.1 GCA_016873275.1 Phycisphaerae bacterium | reverse complement strand
GAGTTTCGGAGTATAGGGACCGGACTGCACCGCCTCCGTCGCGCCTACTTCCCCGCCGCCGCCCCGCCGCGCAGCACCTGCTCCGTGTCGGCGATCCCGTCGATCCTCGCGCCACCGTCCACGGAGTTCCACAGCGCCCGCTCGAGAAGCTGAAAGCTGACTCGCCCACCTCGCTCGGCGAGGACCTCGTAGGCAGCCCTCCCGGTCGGCTCCTCGATCCCATCGGGCAGCAGGATCTCTGCCCGCCCCCCTGCGGGAATGTCCGGGAACGCCACCCGGACCGTCGCCGGCTCGCCCGCGGCGCCCATGCGAAGCTCAAGGTCCCGCCCGGGAGTCCCCCCCACGACCTCCGCGCGGACGCGGAGTCCTCCGCCAGGCATGACCTCGACCGGATCGAAGACGAGCTCGGCACGCGGGAAGGGACCCACGCTTGCTTCCATGACCTTGACCGTCGTCCAAGCAGGAGAGAACCAGAACGCATCCACTTCCAGACTGCCGGGTGGACCCGCCACGGGGAGCCTCCCCTCCGGACCGAGGAGCGCCTCCTCGTCGCCGGGGCAGAGGCATGGCGGAACTTGATGCTCGACCAGCACCTCGGTCTCGGTACCTTCGTTCGAGCCGAGTCGATAGGCGACGGTCACGACGCTGACGTCGAGGATGGGAGCCGTCGCGATGGTGCGGAGCCGGACCGCAGGCCACGTCGCGCCCCGGGCGAGCTGCCCCGCCGGCTCCGCGAGGACGACCTCGAACACCCGACCATCGCGACCGTCCCCGAGCGACGCGAGCCGTCGGCGTGCGGCGATGTGCAGCTCATCGAACAACTCGAGACGGTCGAGCCGCTCTGGACGATCGACCACGATGGAGGCGGTCTGGATGGGTCCGACGTTCACGCCGAGCTGGACCTCGTAGTCGATCCTGATGGCGTACGCACCGATCAGGATCTCCCTCAGCGTGGTGCATTGACTGGACTCAAGTCGGTCGATGGGGACCTCGAAGCGACCTTCGCCGGCGGGGGTCGCCGACACCAGCACCTGCGAAGGATCGTCTCGCTTCACCACCGCCACCGCCGTGGCGCGGGACCTCAGCTCGACGTCCACTGGGTCGGCGGCGACGGCAGGCTCCGGCTGCACGTCGAACTCCAGGGAGACCTCCCGCAGCCGACGGTCCACCTCGACCACCCCCCTGCCGCCGGAGATCCGTCCGGTCGAGACTCCCGCCTCGGCGGATTGCTTGAGATCCGGATAGGCACGACGCAGGCTCTCCGCGGCGAGGGCGTCGAGGTCAGTCGCCACGAGGGAACCCTGCGGGGTGCCGCGGTCGACCGTCGCGATCGGGGTCATCCGGAACTCCCGACGAAGCCCAATGCGAGGCGCGACGGCGGTGATCGTCGGCGAGATGAACACGACGCCGCCCTGCTCCCGGATCGTCGGCCAATCGACGGTGACGGTCGGCTCGCCGGTCCGTCGCTCCCAGCGAAGCATGACATCGACTGGCGGAAGCGTCTCCTCCTTCGATCCCGTCTGACACCCCGGAACGAGGAACGCGCCGACGAGGGCGAGGACCAGACCGCGGGTCGCCGGGTGGGACGATCCCCCGGCGATTCGCAAGGCTTGCGGAAGGGTGATTCGCATGGTGTCTCCTTGACGGCGGTCGACCGTTTCGGTCGGGGGGATGGGCGACGTGCTCGCGGCGAGCGGGGTGATCATGGTCCTTGCCCGGTGGCAGGTTGCTCGAGGAAGAACAGTCGAACCGTGGTCTGCGGGTCTCCGGAGGGAGGCTTCCGGTCGAGCTTGTCCTCCCCGACCCCTGTTCGAGCAGCCTGGTTCCAGCCGCGACCATCCACCTCCGCGACCCACTCCCATCCGCGGTCGCCGTCGAACGGCCCGTCGGTCACGGAAGCCCGCCACGCCTTCCACTGGGCGTGGCTCGGCAGGGTCGGAGAGAACGAGAGACCGAGGAAGCGGAGCGGCTGTATTCGACGAGCAAACTCCTCGGCGTCGGACTTTCCGACGCTCGACCAGTCGTGGGTCGGGTCCATCACGCGCTTCCACTGCGCCTCGCTCACTTGCGACTCGGCGACCAATGCCAACACTCCACCATCGAGCCGCACGAGACGAAGCGGCAGCGTCCCTCCGCCCGGCAGCGAGACCTCCAGTCGACCGTCCGCCTGCAAGTCCAGAGGGAACCTCCACCGCGTCTCCTCGCGGTCCAGCTGAGACAGCGCGGAACACTTGGTCGCGAAGTCCCTGTTGAGTCCCGGCCAATCCCACTCGCTCGCCTTGAGGCGACGAAGCTGATCCAGCACCGACCTCTCGCAGTTCCGCCGCTCCCCGGCCCGCCAATCCAGCCAGAGCCCGATCGCCTTGGCGATCTCCTCCGATCGACTCCGCAGCCGGTCGGAGCGAGCGGACTCACCGCCCTTCGCCAAGCCCTCCATCGCACTTTGGAGCGACCTCCAATCATCGGCGGCACTTGGGGTCAGGGAAGTCATGACCGACGGCGGGGGCGACACCGCGGAGTCGATGACCTTCGTCCACCACTCCTCGGGGGAACCATCGACTGCAAGCCCTCGCAAGATCCCCTCGATCACCGCAGGAGAGAGCGAGGTCGTGGAGCCGGAGCCTCTAGGCTCGACCCACTGCCGCCAGCGTGCGTTGATCCACGCCTCGTCGATCTGACCGGAGGACTTCATGCGCACGAGTTGAGCGACGCCGCTCGCCAACGCCGACGGATCGCTCGACTCGGCCGGAGTGGTCACGAGTGCGCCGTACATCTCGAGCCATCGCGCCGTCCATTCGGCGTCCAGTCCGGCGTAGGGATCGGGGAGGACCCCCCGCAGGAGCATGGGCGAGAACTCGCGTTCACTCAACGGTGCGAAGTCGTCGAGCGCGGCGCCCTCGACCGCGCGGCGAGCGGACCACCACGTCCACGCGTCGATCACTCCGAGCGTGAGGAGGGCAAGAACGATCGGCACGATCGCCATGACGATGGTTCGGCGGCGGCGCCGTCGGACCGCGGAGGCAGACACCCTCGCCTCGTGGTTCCGAAGGCGGGCAGCCAGTTCAGGCGCGTCCGGCACGATCTGGATCGCCCGCCGCACGGCTTCGGCGGCCGCCTCGAACGCCCCCGAAGCAACCGCCGTCTCCTCGCTTGCACGGAGCGACTCGATCGCCCGAAGCCGAGCCCCGAGACCGTTGTCCAACTCCACGACCCTTGCGCGGAGAGCCTCGTCCCTCCCGGCGATCTGATACGCCAACCCGAGGATCGGCGAGGTCGCGGCGAAGTCCGCGCGAGCGGCACTCGCCGCCGCCCGCGTAGCAAGCCGCCTCAGGAGGTCGATCCGTCGCCTCCGCATCCACTCGAGACGCGACGTCTTGACCAAGGCATGGTCCGGCTCGATGGCGGCGATGTTCCTCGACAAGCGCCGCAGCATGCGATGCCCGCCAGAGCGGCTCAGCAGACCTTCCGCCTCGGAGACCATGGCGCCGAAGCCGCTTCGGCGGAGTTCGCCCGAGACCCTGGCGATCTCGGCGTTCATGGCGACGTCCGCCAGTCCTCGGCTCTCGGCCCGCCGCCACCACCGAAGCGCCTCGAGGGGTCGACCCTCCTGCAGGTGCCACCGAGCCGCCTGCTCGCAGCGCCGCCGGAGGCGAGAGGCGACCTCGCCCTCGAGCCGCTGCAGGATCGCCTTCGCCTCGACGAGCGCCTCCGGCTCGGTCGGGAGCTCGCGACGGAGCGCCGCGATCGCCGCCTGCAGCCGGGCGACGGGATGCTCCTGCGGCGCACGATCGGGATGTCCGAAGACGCCGAGCAGTTGACGCACCGCCAGCCTTGCCTCGAGCTTCGGAATCTCGAGATGAAGCGAGGAGTAGTGCCGCGACTTCGGAACGAGCTCGGTGATGCGACGAAGCAGCTCGCGAAGCGACTGGGGATCCAACGAGGCATGCGCCGCCGCGACCTGCCCATCGATGTTCGTCAACTCCTGCGCGATCGCCGCGATCCTCGACAGCCGCGCCGAGACTTCATGCCGGACCGACTCGCACCGCCGCCGCCGTCCCGCGTCGCCGCCGACCAGACGAGCCAGATCTCGGTCGAACTCCGCGCAGAGATCACGCAACCCACCCTGGGTCTGCTGCAGTGCCTCTCGGTGCCGACCCTCGGAGAGCATCGCCTCGGCTCGCCCGAGTTCCTCCCGCACCGTCGAGTAGCCGAGCACCGGACCTCGGCACTGGGTGCAGAACCGTTGGGTGATCGATCCGCGGTGCTCGCAGAAGGGACAGGGGCGCCACAAGTCGTTCCCGCACTGACCGCAGAACTCCTCCTGCCCGCTACAGGGATGCCCGCAGTGGGAGCACGTCGCTTCGGAGGAAGTCCGGGCGGATGCGGAGGTGCGATCGAGTCCCTCGAGCTCCGCCACGACCTCCTTGAAGTGGGCGAACCGCTTCTCGGGATTCGCGTCGGTCAATCGCGCGAAGATCCGCTGCAACCCCAGTCCAAGCCTCGAGCCTGGCCAGGCGGACGCGGGGTCCTTCCCGGGTTTGTGACCGAAGACCATCTCGTGCAGCACGATCCCGATGGCGTACTGATCCGCGCGGTCCCCGTGGGGACCCTCCGGAGGCACGTAGAGCTTCGTTCCTCCCCTCGCTCGGGTCTCCAGTGCCCCCATCATCCCGTAGTCCGCCAGCTTCCAGCGTCCTCGGACCCGCAGCACGTTGGCGGGCTTGATGTCGCCGTGCCGCAGCCCCACGGACTGGAGGAACGCAAGCCCCTTCACCATCGATCCGGCGATCTGGACCACCTCGCTCGGGTCGATCCTTCCCTCCTGCTTCATGAACCGAAGCAAGGTCATCGCCTCGTAGCGGTCCGCGAAGAGAGGTCCCTCGACGACCGGATCCGCGAGGTCCATCACGCAGTAGATGAAGCCGTTCGCCTCCCCGATGTACTCGGTCCAGAGCAGATGATCCTGCCCTTCGCGGACGCGCTGTCGGAGCATCTGCAGTCCGGCCAACTCGATCTGACGGTTCTGCGGCGGGACGAACTTGATCGCGACGGCATCGGCGGTGTGGTGATTCTGCGCGATCCAGACGCT
Source organism: Phycisphaerae bacterium (assembly GCA_016873275.1). Lineage (GTDB taxonomy): Bacteria > Planctomycetota > Phycisphaerae > Phycisphaerales > SM1A02 > VGXO01. The sequence continues at coordinate 12,524 of VGXO01000058.1, read as the reverse complement.
GCCGAACCCGCCCTGCCCGATCTTCGCGAGCAGCCTGAAGTCAGGAAGCACCGCCGGCGCACCGACTGGTCCGTACAGGACGTCTCCAGAGGACGCCGCCGGACCCGGAGTGATCGGCGCCGCATCGGGAGGAAGCGGAGGCACGTCCGAGGTTGGGACCGCCTCGCCGCCGTGATGGTCATCGACCTCCCGGTCCGAGGCTTGGGCAACGCCCTTGACTTCTTCCCCATCGACGCTCACGAATGCCGCTCTCCGGAACTCCGCCCGCCGGTGGATCACCCTGCGTGACCCGCCTCCGGGGATGGTATCGCATCACGGCTTGAGCTTCGGAGCGAAGTCGATGACTCACGCCCGGAACATCGCCCCGAGCCTTCGACCCATGGCGGTTGCCGCGACGAGCAGGGTCACGGTCAGCAGCGCCATCGCCCAGACTCCCATCGCGCTTGCCATGCCCGCGCCGTCGCCGAGCCGCTCGGAGAAGGCGTAGATCGCCTTGGTGATCGGGTAGTCGCCCTGCCGCTGGGCGAGGATCAGGCTGTCCGAGACCTCGAGCATCGTGAAGCTGAAGGCGAGGATCGCCCCGCCCACGAGGTTCGCGAAGATCAACGGCACCACCACCCGACGAAGGACGGTGAGGCGTCCAGCGCCAAGGTTGCGGGCGGCCTCCTCGACCGAGACGCCGGTCTGCTCGAGTCCGGCGACCGCGGCGCGGACCACGTAGGGAAGCCGTCGAACCGCGTAGGCGGCGATCAGGAGCGGGATCGGGTTCGGATCGGCGCCGAGCACGTCGCCAAGGGGTCGCAGCGGCGCGTCGTTGAGCCACGCGATCCAGCCTTGGGGGAGCCAGTTCGTCCAGTCAAGACCAAGACGAGGCGAGGTCAGCCACGCGGGCATCGAGCCGTGGAACGGGTACTCCAACGAGACCGAGACGTAGCCGAACGCCATCACCAGACCGGGGACCGCCAGCGGCAGCATGCAGAGCGCGTCGAGCAGCCCGCGACCCGGCACCCTCGTCCTCGCGAGCAGTCGCGCCACGACGACGCCGACCACCAGCGTCGCCGCCACCGCTGCGAGCGAGTAGACGAGGCTGTTGCGGATCGATCCGACCGCGAGCGGATGGGTGAGCGCCTCCCGGTAGTGGTCCAGCGTGATCGCCCTAGGAAGCACCGAGCGATACCACGTCCCGTCCACCGCCAGGCTCGACAGGATGACCCCGAGGTGCGGCAGCGCCGCGACCGCGACCACCGCGGCGAAGGCGCCGCTCGCGAGCAGACCGCGCCAGCCGCGAAGCGTCGGGATCGTCGCCCGGACCGTCGCCTTCGCCGACATCACCGCCGCCGCCCGACCGAAGGCGACCTTGCCGAGCACGTAGAGCCCGACCGCCGTCGTCAGCATCACCACGGTCAGGGCGTAGGGCTCCCGCGACGCCTCCATGTCCTTGATCCCATTGAAGATCTGGACCGGGGTCACGCGGTTGAACTCGAGCATGAGCGGCGTGCCGAGCTCGGTGAAGCTCCAGATGAAGACGATCGTCGCGCCCGCGAAGAGTCCGGGTCGGACCAGCGGCAGGGTGACTCGGCGGAACCGCGTCCACGCCGACGCGCCGAGGTTCTCCGCTGCCTCCTCCATCGCCGGATCGATGTTCGAGAGCGCCGCGATCAGGTTCAGGTAGAGGATGGGATAGAGGTGGAGCGCCTCGAGCAGGACCACCGCCCAGAACCCGCCCTGCCCAAGGAAGTCGATGGGGGTCTGCGTCACGCCAAGATCGGCGAGGATCGTGTTCAGCGAGCCCTCGCGACCGAGGAGCGCCCGCAGCCCGATCGCGCCGACGAAGGGCGGGAGGATCAGCGGCACGAGCAGCAGTCCGCCGAGGATGGTCTTGCCACGGAACTCGAAGCGAGACGCGACCAGCGCGAGCGGGAGGGCGATGAGCGTCGAGAGGATCGTGGTCGCCGCGGCGATGCCGAGGCTCGTCAGCAGCCCGCCCCGGAGCACCGGATCGCGGAGCACCTCGACGACGTGGAAGAGGGTGAATCCCTCGCCGTCGATCGACAGGAACGCGCCGCGGACGGTGAGCCAGATCGGGTAGAGCAGGGTCGCGGCAAGAAGCAGCAGCACCGCCAGCAGCCGCAGGACTTGACCCAGGCTCGTTCGCTCCACGAGTCGAGTCTACCGGCACGCCATGACCTCGACGTCCGCGGCGTCCGCGACGTCCGCGGCGTCGATCCGCCGCGGCGGCGTCATGCCCGCATCAGGCGCCGCGCACTCAGGGGCAGAGGCCCCAGGCGTTCAGCAGGATCGTCAGGTCGGCGCCATCGACGAGCCCGCTGTCGTTGAGGTCCGCCGGCGAGTCGATCTCGCCCCAGTCGGCGAGCAGCAGCCCGAGGTCGCTTCCGGACACCTCGCCGTTTTGATCGAGGTCTCCCACGCAGGGCTGCGGCTTCGGCTCCGGCATGATCCACGCCACCGCGACGCCGGTCGAGGTCGCACCCGTCTCGCGGAAGATCTCGATGACGTACTCCCCTGGCTCGAGACCCCGCACGACCAGCAGCTCGACGTTGTCGACGTCGCTCTCGCTCACGACGTTGCCCGAGGCGAAGTACGGGACGCCCGCATCGCCGGTCAGGGGCAGCAGCGTGGTGCTGCCATCCGCCACGCGATGAAGCGTCAGGTCGATGTTCATCAGGCTCCACGAGGTGAAGGTGCTGTTCACGATCCTCGGCCAGGTCGCCACGATCGTCACCTCGTCCGCGGTCTCGGCGACGGAGAAGCGCCAGTAGCGCCTCGTGTTGGAGGAGATCGAGGTGAAGCCCCATCCCCGCGGACCGATGGTCGGATCGACCGGCACCGTCGAGCTCGAGTTCACCTCGCCGGCGGTAAAGATGAGGTGCGCCGAGTTCACGTTCAGGAAGCCGGCGCCGAAGCGGGCGTCGTAGGGCGTCGAGGTCCGCCCGCGAGTCGCGCCGCTGGTCGAGGGGTTGTTGGTCCACGGGTTGGGGTCGCTGCCGGAGATGTGGTCGGCACCGGCGAGAAGGGTCGCCTTGATCACCACCGCGAGATCCGCGTCGGGATTGGCGGCAAGACCGGGATCGGTCGCTGCGGTCTCGAGCAGCAACGCGCCCGCCGCGGCGACCCGCGGCGTCGTGCCGCTCTCGACGTCGAAGTCGGCGAGGTCGGGCTTCATGCGACCCGCGCCATCGCGTCCGCCGCCCGGGGTCAGGGCACTCGCTCCGCCGCTGTCGCCGACCGAGATCCCGTTGTAGTTGCCGCCCATCAGGTAGGGCGTGCCATTGGTCGCGCCGACGCAGTTGATCGTCTGATCGCGGTTGACCTGCCAGTCGAACCGACGAATGACGTCGTTGCCAGACGCGGCATCCTCGCCGGAGGCGATCCAGCTGTGATTGAACACCTTGAGTCCGGAGGGAGGCAGCGCTGGCGCGGGTCCACCAAACCGCAGAAAGCCGCCCTGCAAGTAATCGAGCGCCTCCCAAGACCAGACCTGGGTTGCCCCCGGCGCGCGTGCGCGGAAGGTATTGAGCACGTTGGTCGCGTGACCGCTGGCTCCGGAAGGTCCGCTCATCAAGGTCACCGGATAGTTGGGGGCGTAGTTGCTGCCCTCCAGCGCCTCCCCCATGCCGAGACCGATGCCCGCTCCGGTCGGCGCCGCGCTCCCCAGCCGGGCGTTCAGCTCGTCGAAGCCGCTCCCCAGTTGCGCGGACGCGATGAACACCACCGCCCAAGGCGCTGCCGCGCCTCCCATGCACAGGGCACGCACCCGTCGACTCAGCCGCTGGTCTGGATTGCTTCGCGTCATGTCTGCGTTCCTTCCCGGGCACGCCGCCCGAACCGGCTCAAACTCGCTCCGACCGCCGTCGGGGTCACCAATCGATTCCCCGGGCGGCACCCTCGCCCTTGCCCAAGATTGCCCCGCACCCTGCACCGAGGCAAGGTAAAAGGTTCCACTTACGGACCCGAGTCCGTCGGGTTCGAACCTCGATCACCCCCTTTGGATGTGCCTCCGCGCATGGCACGATCGGTCGTCATCGTCACGGAAGGTCTAGATCACGGACCTGCGACATGGCTCTCGAGTCGTGCCCGGATCGAGCAGTGCAGTCCGCAAGATCCTTCGTTCAGGGAGTTTGCGGACCTTGCGGAGGGTCTGATCGTCCGGACCTACACCCGGGTGGACCATCACCTTCTCGCCCGCCTGCCCACGCTCAAGGTCGTCGGTCGCGCCGGCGTCGGTCTCGACAACATCGACGTCCGAGCCTGCCGCGAGCGAGGGGTTGAGGTCGTCTACACCCCCGACGCGAACACCCAAGCGGTGGTCGAGTACGTCACCTCGCTCCTCTGCGACGCCCTGCGCCCCCGCCTCGTGCTCCCGGGACCGGTCTCGACGGAGCGATGGCATGAGCTCCGACGCGAGGTCGTGGCGGAACGGCAGATGGATGAACTCACTCTCGGGATCCTCGGGCTCGGTCGGATCGGTCGCCGCGTCGCGGAGGTCGCCGCCGCGATCGGCTTCCGGGTTCGGTTCAACGACCTCATGCCGGTCGATCGCCTCGGACCGACCGCCGCCGAGCCCGTGGACGTCGAGACGCTCTTCGCCGAGAGCGACGTGATCTCCTTGCACGTCGACGGTCGAGCGTCGAATCGCCGCTTCGTCGATCGCCGGCTCATCGCGCTCCTCAAGCCAGACGCGGTGCTCCTCAACACCTGCCGCGGCATGGTGCTCGACCACGAGGCGCTTGCGGCACACCTCGCGGCGAACCCCGGGTCGCAGGCGCTCCTCGACGTGCACGATCCGGAGCCGCCGACCGAGGACAACCCACTGTGGTCGCGGCCCAACGCGCACCTCATGCCTCATCTCGCGTCCCGGACCCGCCGCGCCACCGAGAACATGTCGTGGGTCGTGAGGGACGTGATGGCGGTGCTCGAGGGGCGACCGCCGCGACATCCGGCGCCTCTCGACGCATCCTGAGTCGCGCCGGATCCTCCGGCACCGATCGCTAGCATCCCCGCTTCCCGCGGACCTTCTCCCTTCGGACTCGTCATCCCCATGACCACCTCCCCGACCGCCTCGACCCCGACCGCCTCGATCTCGACCGCCTCAAGCTCGATCGCCGCCGTCTCCGCCCTCGCCGTGCTCGACTCGCGCGGCAACCCGACCATCGAGTGCGAGGTGGTCCTTGCGGGAGGCTCGCGAGGTCGTGCCGCGGTGCCCTCGGGCGCGAGCACCGGCGAGCACGAGGCGGTCGAGCTCCGCGACGGCGACAAGAGCCGCTGGATGGGCAAGGGCGTGTCGCGGGCGGTGCAGCACGTCGAGGGCGTGATCGCGCCGGCGCTCCTCGGGATGGACGCCCTCGCCCAGGAGGCGATCGACCGCCGCATGCGGGAGCTCGACGGCACCCCGAACAAGGGTCGGCTCGGCGCGAACGCGATCCTCGGCGTCTCCCTCGCGACCGCCCACGCGGCGGCGGCGGCGACCGGGCAGCCGCTCTACCGCTACGTCGGGGGCACCTCCGCCCGCCGGCTTCCCGCGCCGATGTTCAACATCCTCAACGGCGGCAAGCACGCGGACAACACCGTCGACTTCCAGGAGTTCATGATCCAGCCGACCGGCTTCGCGAGCTTCTCCGAGAGCCTCCGCTGCGGCGTCGAGGTCTACCACCGGCTCAAGGCGGTGCTCCACGACAAGCACCTCTCGACCGCGGTCGGCGACGAGGGCGGCTTCGCCCCGAACCTCGCCCGCAACGAGGATGCGCTCGAGCTCATCGCGACGGCGGTCGAGAAGGCGGGCTACCGGCTCGGCGAGCAGGTCCTGATCGCCCTCGATCCGGCGACCTCCGAGCTCGCGAACGAGGCGAAGAAGAAGGGTCGGCAGGGCTACTGCTTCTTCAAGAGCCAGCCGGACCGCGTCGCCTCCAGCGACGAGATGATCGACCTTTGGAAGTCGTGGTGCGCCAAGTGGCCCATCCGCTCGATCGAGGATGGTCTTGCCGAGGAGGACTGGAGCGGATGGGCGAAGCTCACCGCCGCGATCGGCAGCAAGGTGCAGCTCGTCGGCGACGACCTCTTCGTCACGAACCCGAGCTTCCTCGCCCGCGGCATCCGCGAGCGGTGCGGCAACGCGATCCTCGTGAAGGTGAACCAGATCGGCACGCTCTCCGAGACGCTCGAGGCGGTCGGGCTCGCCCTGCGGAACGCCTACGGCGCGATCCTCTCCCACCGCTCCGGCGAGACCGAGGACGTGACCATCGCCGACCTCGCCGTCGCCACCAGCTGCGGGCAGATCAAGACCGGCGCCCCCTGCCGAAGCGACCGCACCGCCAAGTACAACCGCCTCCTCCGCATCGAGCGGGAGCTCGGTGCCTCGGCGACCTTCGGGCTCGGCTGATCCTTCGTCGCCGCCGGGTCAGGCGTAGCTGTGCAGCCCGGTGATCACGAAGTTGACGACGATCCAGTTGAAGAGCATCACCGCGGCGCCCGCGATCGCGAGGATCGCCGTCCAGAAGCCCTTGTCGCGGACCCGCCAGCGGACGTGGACGAGGATCAGGAAGACGATGAAGGTCTCGAGGGCGAAGACCTCCTTGGGGTCCCAGCCCCACGGTCGACCCCAGCTGTGGTCCGCCCAGATCGCGCCCATCACGAGGCCCGCCCAAAGCATCACGAAGGAGAGCTCCATCAGCACCATCGTGACGCCGTCGAGCACCTCGCCGAAGGAGGGTCCGGTGCGTCCCGCCGCGATGCCACCGCCGCCGCCGACCGCGCCCGTCGTCGCGAGGAGCATCCCGGTGCCGCCCGCGCGGGCGTAGGCGGGCACGCCGCCGAGCAGGCGATGCCCGAGATAGATCGCCGAGGTCACCGCCGCCATGAAGATGAGGCAGTAGCTGAAGATGATCACGTTCGTGTGGATGTAGAGCCACACGTCGTGCAGCACCGGCATCATGTTCGAGATGTTGGGGTTGAGGTAGACCGGCAGGAAGTGGGCGCTCATCAGGGCGACCATGCAGGCGACCGCGGCGCCGAGGGCGAAGAACCCCCGCAGCGCCGTGCGGCGCACCCACGCCTCGAAGAGGATCGCCGCCACCGCCCCGAACCATGACGCCGTGGTCACCGCCTCGAACATGTTCGAGTTCGGCCAGCGCGCCGCGACGTACCAGCGGAGCCCCACCGCGAAGGTCTGCAGGGCGAGCGCCACCACGAAGACGCCGAGCCCGATCCGCATCGCCCACGGCCAGCGGTAGACCACCGCGACCATCAGCACGATCACGCTCGCGAGGTAGACGAGCCAGATCGAGGTGAGGTTGTCCCACTCGAAGTACCAGTGCTCCCAGCGGAGCCTCGACTCCGCCGGGTGCGCCTCCGGTCGCACCGTCCGCACCGCGGAGGCGAGCGACGCGACCGCCGCGTTCGTCGCGGCGACGTCGCCCGACTGCCAGCCGTCGAGGAGCTGCATCCACGCCGCGCGGATCTCGCTCGCGGACTCGGCGGGGACTCGCCCGTCGCCATCGCCGGTGACCGCGCCGCTGACCTCCTTGACCTCGGGCAGCACCACCTCGTCGAGCCCGATCCACGGCGCGTCGGGCAAGGCGTCGGGCAGAAGCCTCAGCCGCTCGAGCAGGATCCGCGGGTTCGACAGGAAGAGGGCGCCCCGGATCTCCCCCACCGGTCGCGCGGTGCGGACGAGGTCCGCCTCGAGGACCTGAAGCACGCTCTCGACCTCGGGTCGCCCAAGCACCTCGGGGGAGAAGAGCCCGGTCCGCCGCGAGACCTCGAGCCGCTCGGCGAGGGACGCGTCCGCCGCGACCGCGACGTCCGCGATGCGCCGCCTGACCTCCTTGTTCTTGACGTAGATGACGTCCGACTTCGCGTACTCCTCCGGTCGGATGATCATGTCGAGGTAGGTGAAGAGCGCCGACTGCCCCGCGATCCCGCGGGGTCCGGTGATCAGGTGCATCGTCGAGGCGGCGTGCGATCCGAGGCTCTTGAGTCGTCCCTCGATCAGGACCGCGGAGGTGCCGAGCGGCTCGAGATCGACCTGCTCGGCGAAGCTCGACGGCGGGGAGTCGGGCGAGCGTGTCGCGTCGTCGGCAACGCCCGTCGTCGCGAGCATCGCCGAGGCGATGAGCAAGCAGCCGGTCCATCGCTCGAGCATCGCCTGCATCCGCCGTCCCCCTCCGCTCGTCCGTCCACGACTCATGTCGTTGCTCCTGTCATGGCGTGCTCACGACGCGGCGAGCTCGTCGCGACCTTCGCCGCCTGCTCGAGCTGCCGCCGCCGGATCACCGGCTTCAGGTAGAACGCGTAGAGCATCCCCATCACCGAGATCGTGCAGCCCGCGAGCTGGGTCACGATCCCGTGCCGATTCCCGACGCCGAGCACCGTGTAGTTGAGCCCGCGGCTCGCCCGCTCGCCCTCCGCGCGGGCGGGATCCGGCGGGTCCCACTGTGCCTGGAAGAAGGAGAGTCCGCCGTGCTCGACCGGATCGTTCACGCTCACCGGCATGGGGTCGGTCCAGCCTTGCTGATCGCGGAAGCGGATCAGGCTAGTCCAGTTGCGGATCGTCCCGGACTCGCCGGTGAATCCGCCGACGTGCGCCGTCAGCACGAACTCCTCGAGGGCGATCTCGGCGGGAAGCGGCAGACGCTGCCGCGAGAACAGGAGCTCGACCTCCCGACCATCCGAGAGGGCGATCCTCTGAGGTTCGAAGCGGAAGCGGCGCAGCTGGTCCTGCGGCCCTTCGAACGCGTACTGGTGGAACCGAAGCCACCGAGGCTCCATGCCTGGCGCCTCGACCCGGATCATCGCGAAGTGGTTGCCTGCGTCGCGGTCGCGCTGCGAGGGCGGCACGATCCACGGCTTCCGCTCGACCTTCGCCTTCGGCAGGTATTGCGTGACGAGCACGGTGAGCCCGCCCGGCACCTCGACGGCGCGACCCGGGGCGATCTCGAGCACCTCCGGTCGCTCGGAGCCGATCGTGTTGAGGAGCCGCAGGCGGTTGGGCTCGGGTCCCGCGACGAGCTTGATGAGGGCAAGACCCGTGCCCGGTCGGTAGGTCGCGATGATCGCGTCGTCGAGGAGCGTCGGTGCCGAGTGAATCGGTCCCGAGCCATCCGGCGCCACGTCGCGGGTGAGCCGCGCGTCGTCGAAGACCCAACGGCGGAGGATGCGGGCGTCCGGCGTGCGGATCTCGATGATCGCGATCGAGGCGACGCCGCTCGAGAGCGGGATCTCGTCCTGCACCGCCACCACGCGGTAGGCATAGCCGGTGTCGCCAAGGTCGGCGAAGCCCTGCTCCTCCTGGGCGAGCAGCACCGACCGCACGGGAATCTCCGCCACGAACTCCTGCGAGGGGATCGAGAACCTGAGCACCGGCGGCTCGAGGAAGGGCGCAAGCTCCTCCTCGCTCGAGATCGAGCGGAAGACGAGGAGCCCCCCGTCGTCCCGGCGCTTGACCGGATCGAGCGCCTCGAGCTCGTACTTGCTCTCCTCGCCCCGTTCGCTCGAGATCGTCATGAACGCGATCGGGTTGAGGGGATCGCCGGGTCCGCCCGCGACGAGGCGGGTGCGCTCGACGGCGTACCGCAGGTAGCCGGTCACCCGCAGGTCGGTGCCCCGCAGCGGATCGTCCTCCGCGACCGCGGGCACCGGGAGGTCGATCGGATCGATCGGCAGCGGCGGCTGTCCCTCGATGGGAAACACCCACGAGCGGTCCGCGAGGTAGTCGTTGTAGAGCGGCAGGTCCTCGATCGGTCGCTCGATCCACGCCGACGCGCCGACGGGACGGAGGTAGATCGCCCAGCTCTTCTCGATCTCGTTCCGCAGGTAGAACCAGTCCTGCGAGCGGTACGCGAGGTCGAGCGAGAGCGCGTCCTCGACGAGCGGCGTGCCCGTCTCCTTCACCGCCCGCTTCACCGGCTGGGTCGTGTCCGAGGTGAAGAGGAGGTCCTCGGTGAGGTCAGGATGCCCCGCGATCGCCTGACGGATGAACCGGGTGCCATCCGGGCGGTCGACCATCACGCTCACGCTGTAGCCGCGCTCGCCCTTCGCGTCGCCCGAGAGGATCTCCCAGTTCGGATCGACGTCGACGACCTCGAGTGCCCAGGCGCCGTCGGGCGTGGGGAGCTCGACGCGGTTGCCGGGCACCGCAGCGACGGAGACGGCTCCGCCGGTGGCGCCCTCGCCGGTCCAGCGGGCGACGACCTGGCGGCGGATCACCGGCGCGTCGCCCTCCACCTTCGTCGAGAAGTAGATGAAGCTCCCGACCACGAGGATCAGGATCCCCGAGTGGATCATCCACACGCCGTAGTTCACCGGGCGGAACGGGATGCGCCGCACCGTCGTGACGGCGATGTTCGCGCAGATCAGGATCATGAGGAGGTCGAACGGCCACCAGTGGAACCACTCGAACTCGGTCATCTCGAAGGGGCGCCACTGCCTGAGCTGGGCGTGGACCCAGGCATCGGGGTGGAAGAGGTTGGGGTGGATGGGATACAGGACTCCCGCCGAGCCCACCGCCATGTAGACGAAGAGGATCGCGAGCATCGAGATGCCGAAGCGGACGCTCGAGAAGAGGTCGAGCAGCCCACCGGCGAGGAGTCCGACGATCGAACGAGGGGGAGTTGGGTGGAGGGCGGTCATGGGACGTGGCTGAGGGGATCGCGCGACGCGGTCTTCGGCGTTCGATCCTTGACGGATCCGCGATCATGAACGACTCGTCGGGCGAACGTCGGGCGGCGGGGCAGGCGGGGCAGGCCGGGGGCGGATGCTAGGGCAGGATCAACCTCGCCGCGGGGCGTGGCATCGCGCGAGCGACACCCCCTCCGGTCGAGGGACCCCGGCGGAAGACGAGGCGATGAATCTCGCCTGCCGAGACCAATCGCCCCCGCGGGCTCCCTGAAGCGCATTGACGTCGTCCCCGCCGCATCCTGCAGGCGTTCCGATCGAGCGTCTGCTCAGGAGTTGCCGTCGATCAAGCTCCAACCGCTGCTCGGACTGACGGAAGGGATCGCCTGGACGCCCGACCTCGCCCCGGTCCCATTCATGAGCCAGACGCCGTTCGCGCCCGAGTCGTCCTGTCGCCACAGGAGGTCGGGGAGGAAGTCGTCGTTGTAGTCGCCGCGCCCGCGGATCCGCCATCCGCTCGACTGCGGCACGACGTAGGGCATCACCGTCGCGCCGGCGAACGTCCTCGCGGCGAGCTTCCACCAGCCCATGCCACCCGACGCGGGATCCCACCAGATCAGGTCGTCGACGCCGTCGTCGTCGAGGTCAAGCGCCGTCTCGAGCACCCAGGTCGAGGTGAGCGGCACCTGCCCGATGACGGAGGAGCCGACCAAGTCATCGCCATCCATGATCCACGCCACCACCAGACCCGTGAGGTCATTGCGCCAGACCAGATCGTCGTCGAGATCGCCATCGACGTTGGCGATTGCCGAGAGGTACCACCCCGTCCCGGGCGCGACCACGCCCAAGGTCTTCGCCTCGAAGGAGCAATCATCCTCGAGCGACCAGAGCGCGTGCGTTCCCGAGGAAACATGGATCCAGACCGCCTCCGGCGTGTGATCGCCGTCGTTGGGCGCGTGGTCGAACCATCCGGTCCCGAAGAACTTCCAGCCGGAGGAGTCCGCCACCGCCGGCATGAACTGCGCGAACTCCAAGGAGCCTCCCTGCATCCGCCAGATCGCGTTTGCGCCATCGGAGATCCTCCGCCAGTACACCGAGGTCGAGAAGCCCGGCGAGGCCGGCGCCGGCGGAAAGCCGTTGCCGACGAGCATCGAGAAGCCATCTCCGGCGCCGACGGTCTGGACGCCTTGGTAGGTCGACACGTTCAGCTCGCCGTGGCTGCCGCGTCCCCACGCGACGACGTCGCCGTTCGCCCGCCTCGCGATCGCATGCTCCTCACCCGCGGCGATCTGCACGAAGGGACCCGTCGGTCGGTTGGTGACGAGCCCGAACTCATCCGAGCCCCAGGCGACCAAGGCGCCGTCGAGCCGAAGCGCGAAGCCGGTCCGCTCGGTCGCCGCGATCGCCCCGTAGACGCCGTTGGGCACGTTCCGCTGACCGAACTGATTGCTGCCCCATGCGACGAGCACGCCGTCGAGACGGAGCGCGAGGTTGAAGTCGTCTCCACATGCGACCGCGGAGTAGCCGCCCGGCGGCACGGAGTTCAGCCCGTCGCTCGGGTCGCCCCACGCGGCGAGCTCGCCGTTGGTGCGGATCGCGAGGCAGTGATCCTCCGCCGCCGCGACGTTGGTGAAGATCCCGCTCGGGACGCTGGTCTGTCCGAGGTGGTTCCGACCCCACGCGACGAGCGTGAAGTTCGATCGGATCGCCACCGCGTGGTTCTTGCCGCAGGCGATGCCGCGATGCCCCACGCCCGCCGGAGCCGACGTCTCGCCGAAGAGGCTGCTCCCCCACGCGGTCAGCGTCCCATCGGATCGTCGCGCGAGGGCAAACTCATCGCCTCCCGCCACCTCGACGACTCCGGAGGCGGGCGGCGTGCCCGAGGGACGGTCACC
>VGXO01000057.1 GCA_016873275.1 Phycisphaerae bacterium | reverse complement strand
TTCCGGAGCGCTCCACGTCGAGATCGCGCGATCCGGAACTCCGCAACTCCTCCTCGACCGAGCGCCGCGAGGTCGGGGAGTCGTGTTCCGGAACTCCTCCCTGACGGAGCGAAGCGACGTCGGGGAGGTGGCTCGCTGGCGAAGCCAGCGAGACGGAGGGGAGGTCCGATCAACGGATTGCTCGCCTCGCGAAGCGCACGCAAGCACGCAACCCGTCGGAGTTGGTCCCCTCCGTCGCCTCGCTGCGCTCGGCGACACCTCCCCACGGCGAAGCCGTGGGGAGGAGTTCCGGAGCGCTCCACGTCGAGATCGCGCGATCCGGAACTCCGCAACTCCTCCTCGACCGAGCGCCGCGAGGTCGGGGAGGTGGATCGCTGCATCGTGCCCGCATCGAGTCCATCGCGAGCCACGCCGGCGCTGACGCGACGTCCGCGGGTTGCTCGATCCAACCTCAGTTCAAGCGACCGAGCGTCGCCTACCGCGCTCGGCGCGACGACTTCCTCGCCGGTCGCGTCGCGGTGCGCTTGAGGTTCCCGACGCCGCGTCCCTCGCGGGCGTGGCTCTTGCCCGACCCCGCGGGCTTCGGCGCGTCGCCGCCGGAGGTCGATCGCGCGTCGCCGCCGCTCGGCTTGGTCTCGGTGCTCTTGGTCGTCGTGGTGTCGGGTCTCGCCCCACCCTGCGTGCCGGAGGCGCTCGTGACGCCCGCGTCCTTGCCGCTGGTCGCCTGACCGCCCGCGCCCTTCGCCGCGACATCCTTCGAGGCGGCGTCCTTCCCCGCGCCCGCAGGCTCGCCCGACTTCCGCTCCGCCTCCTCCGCCTTCCGGTAGCCCTCGCTCCGGTAGTCGGTCTCGTAGAAGCCGCCGCCCTTGAAGATCACCGCGCCGCCGGTGCCGATGAGGCGCCGGAGCCTCGCCTTGCCGCAGGCGGGGCACTTCCGCAGCGCCTCCGCCATGATCGACTGGAACTGGTCGAAGCGGTGACCGCACGCGTCGCACTGGTACTCGTAGGTCGGCATCGTCGGGATGACTCGAGGCGAAGGATCACTCCGCGGGCGGCGCGATCGCCACCTTCGCGGGACGCAGCACCATCTCGCCGAGGCGATAGCCCGCCTGCAGCAGGCTCGACACCGCATCCGGCGCGACGCCCGCCGCCGGCTGTCGCATCACCGCCTCGTGGAGGTTCGGATCGAAGGGCGTGCCGACCGCGGGCTCGATGAGCTCGATCCCCGAGGTCGCGAGCGCCTTGATGAGCCCCTGCCGGACCATCTTCATGCCGGTGCGAAGCGACTCGCCGTCCCCCGGCGCCGAGAGCGCGAGGTCGAACTGGTCGAGGATCGGCACCACCGCGCGGACGATGCCCGCGATGCCGCCCTGCCGGGCACGCTGCTCGTTCTCGGCGCTGCGGCGCTGGTAGTTCTGGAAGTCGGCGAGGGCGCGGAGGTACTTCTCGCGGTTCTCGTCCCGCTCGCGGCGCAGCTGCTCGAGCGCATCAGGACCGCCGCCCTCCATCACGTCGGTCGCCTCGGGAGTCTCGGGATCGTCCTGCATGGGTCGCTCCTGACTGGTCCTCGCGGATGGTGCTCAACGACGCCCCTCGCCCCTGAGTCTCGCGGATGCACCTCGCGGATGCATCTCGTGGTCTAGGCGCCGAAGGTCTCCTTGATCCGGTTCCACACGCCCTTCGCGTCCTTCTCGTGCACCTCGAGCTCCTCGGTCCGGGCGTACTGCGAGAGGAGCTCGCGCTGCGCCGCGGTCAGCTTCTTCGGCACGACGAGCTGCAGCAGCACCACGAGGTCGCCGCGCCTGCCGCCGCGGAGCGCCGGAAGTCCCTTGCCCTCGAGGCGGTGCACGTCGCCGTGCTGGCTGCCCGCGGGGATCTCGAGGACCTCGTCGGCGCCGTCGAGACCCTTGACGTGGAGCGTCGCGCCAAGCGCCGCCTGCGCGAAGGCGATCCGCTCGACGACGATCAGGTCGTCCTCCTCGCGCTCGAAGCGGTCGTGCTTCGCGACCTCGACCGCGACGTGCAGGTCGCCCCGCACGCCCTCGCCCGAGGGACTCGCCTCGGGCGGCGGCGGCTCGCCCTCGCCGGAGACGCGGATGACCTGTCCCTCGCGGATTCCCGCGGGGATCCGCACCTCCAGCGTGCGGGAGACGCTGGTGCGGCCCTTGCCGCGGCAGGAGGTGCAGCGCTCGGTGACGATCGAGCCCTGCCCGCGGCAGCGCGGGCAGGTGGTGACCATGCGGAACATCCCGCCGAAGCCGACCTGGGCGACCTGCCCCTGCCCGCCGCAGTCGGAGCACTTCGATCGCTCGTGACCCGGCTTCGCGCCGCTGCCGGTGCAGGTCGTGCAGACGTCGAGGCGGCTGAACTTCACCTCGCGGGAGCAGCCCGAGAGCACCTCCTCGAGCGTGACCTCGACGGAGGTCTCGAGGTCGAAGCCCCGCGCGGGACCGCGGCGGCCGCCGCGCCGCCCGCCGCCGCCCGGCATGCCGCCGCCAAAGATCTCCCCGAACATCGAGAAGATGTCCTCGACGTGCATCGAGCCGAAGTCGTGCCCCGGCGTCTGCCGGAGCCCGGCGTGCCCGAAGCGGTCGTAGCGCTCGCGGCGCTCCGCGTCGGAGAGGACCTCGAACGCCTCGGCGCACTCCTTGAACCGCTTCTCCGCCTCGGCGTCGCCGGGGTTGTGGTCGGGATGATGCTTGAGGGCGAGGCGTCGGTACGCCTGCTTGATCTGCTCGCCGGTCGCGGTGCGCTCGACGCCGAGGACCTCGTAGTAGCAGCGGGCCGTGGGCATGAGGGCACCGTGGGGCGTCAGGGTCCGCCTTGCGGACGCGGACCGGACCAAGCGGAGGAGCAGGTCCTCCCGCCTCGATCCGGTCCGCGTCGCGCGATTCGGCGGTCGGTCACGACGTCGCGTTGGAGACCGGTCGGTCGTCCTCCTTGAGCTCCGTGACGATCACGTCGGTGGTGAGCATGAGCCCCGCGACGCTCGCCGCGTTGAGCAGCGCCGTCCGCGACACGAGGGCGGGATCGATGATGCCCGCCTTCACGAGGTCGCCGTACTCGCCGCTCGCGGCGTTGAAGCCGAAGGAGCCCTTGCCCTCCATGACCTTCGAGACCACCAGGTCGCCGTCGTGCCCGGCGTTCTCCGCGATGCGGCGGCAGGGCTCGACGATGGCGTCCTCGATGATGTCGAAGCCGTACTTCTCGTCGCCCTTCGCCTTCTTGCGGGCGTCGGCGAGCGCCGGGATCGCCCGAAGGAAGCTCACGCCGCCGCCGGGGACGTAGCCCTCCTTGGCGGCGGCGCGGGTCGCGTGAAGCGCGTCGTCGACGCGGTCCTTCCGCTCCTTCATCTCGATCTCGGTCATGCCGCCGACGTTGATGACGGCGACGCCGCCGGTGAGCTTCGCGAGGCGCTCCTGGAGCTTCTCGCGGTCGTAGTCGCTGGTGGTCCGCTCGATCTGGACGCGGATCTGCGCCGCGCGGGCCTCGACGTCCTTCGACCTGCCGGAGCCCTGGACGACGACGGTCTCGTCCTTGGTGACCACGACCTTCTTGGCGGAGCCGAGCTCCTTGAGCTCGACGTCCTCGAGGTTGCGGCCGAGGTCCTCCGCGAAGAAGGTGCCGCCGGTGAGCGCCGCGATGTCGCCGAGCATCGCCTTGCGGCGGTCGCCGAAGCCGGGCGCCTTCACCGCGCAGACGGAGATCACGCCGCGGAGCCGGTTGACCACCAGCGCCGCGAGCGCCTCGTTCTCGACCTCCTCCGCGATGATGAGGAGCGGCTTGCCCGCGGTCACCACCTTGTTGAGCAGCGGCAGCAGGTCGGCGAGGTTCGCCAGCTTCTTCTCGTAGACGAGGATCAGCGGGTTCTCGAGGACGCACTCCGCCTTCTTCGGGTCGGTCATGAAGTACGGGCTGAGGAAGCCCTTGTCGAAGGACATGCCCTCGACGTACTCGAGGGTGGTCTCGGCGGTCTTCGACTCCTCGATCTCCGCGACGCCGTCGTGACCGACCTTGTCGATCGCCTCGGCGATGATGCGGCCGATCTCGGCGTCATGGTTCGCGGCGACGGTGGCGATCTTCTCGAGGTCCGCCTTGCCCTTGCAGGGGGTCGCGGCGTCCTTGATCGACTCGGCGACGCAGTTCGCCGCGGCGTTGATCCCCCGCTGGACCGCGACGGCGTTCGCGCCCGCCGCGATGTGCTTGAGGCCGCCCTCGAAGATCCGACCGGCGAGCACGGTGGCGGCGGTGGTGCCGTCGCCCGCGACGTCGGCGGTCTTCTTGGCGACCTGCTGGACCATCTTCGCGCCCATGTTCTGGAAGGGCTCCGGGAGGTCCACCTCCTTCGCCACGGTCACGCCGTCCTTGGTGACGGTCGGCCCGCCGTAGGACTTCTGCAGGATCACGTTGTGGCCCTTCGGGCCCATGGTCACGCCCACGGCGTCGCAGAGCTGCTGCACGCCCCGGCGAAGCTCCGCGTGCGCCGCGGAGGAGAACTTCATCTGCTTGGTGCTCATCGGTTCGTTCCTTCGGACCGGTCTCGCCGGTCCCGGGACCGCGGTCGGCGTCGCCGCCGCGGCAGGTTTCGGAGGAGTCGCTCGACGCGCCTCGTTCAGCCTCGAACGCTCAGCCCTCGATCACGCCGAGGAGCTCGCTCTCGCGGATGATGAGGTGCGGGACGTTCTTGATCTCGACCTCGGTGCCGGAGTACTTGCCGAACACCACGGTGTCGCCCTTCTTCACGCCGGGCTTGGTGCGCTGGCCGTTGTCGAGCATCTTGCCGGGTCCCATCGCCACCACCTTGCCCTTCATGGGCTTCTCCTTGGCGGTCTCGGGCAGGTAGATGCCGGACGCGGTCTTGGTCTCGGGATCGAGGGGCTTGACGAGGATGCGGTCTTCGAGGGGTCGGACGGACATGTCGGTTCTCCGTGAAGCCGGCGTCGCCGGCGGGGATTGCGTGATGAGGATTCGCGTTCGGGTGCGGTGATGACTGGTGCGTGCGTCGGCGCGGCGGGGGTCAGAAGTCCATGCCACCCATGCCACCCATGCCGCCCATGCCACCCATGCCGCCCATGCCGCCCATGCCGTGGTCATGACCATGGCCGTGCCCGCCCGCGGGCGCGTCCTTCGGCTTGGGCTTCTCGACGACTGCGCAGTCGGTGGTGAGCAGGAGACCCGCGACCGAGCAGGCATTCTGCAGGGCGACGCGGTCGACCTTGGCGGGGGTGATGACGCCCTCCTTGACGAGGTCGCCGTACTCGAGGGTGAGGGCGTTGAAGCCCTGCTCGCCCTTGAGCTCCGCGACCTTGCCGACGACGACGGTGCCCTTCTCGCCGGCGTTGTCGGCGATCGTGCGGAGCGGCACCGCGAGCGCCTCGAGGACGACGTCGAAGCCATGCCGCTCGTCGCCGTGGACGGCGTCCTTCGCCTTGCGGACCGCCGGCATCGCGCGAATGAAGCTCACGCCGCCGCCGGCGACGACGCCCTCGGCGACCGCGGCGCGGGTCGCGTGCAGCGCGTCCTCGACGCGGGACTTCTTCTCCTTGAGCTCCGCCTCGCTGCTCGCCCCGACCTTGATCTGGGCGACGCCGCCGGCGAGCTTCGCGAGGCGCTCCTGGAGCTTCTCGCGGTCGTAGTCGGAGTCGGTGTTCTCGATCTCCGCTCGGATCTGCTCGCATCGCGCCTTGATGGCGGAGGTGCTGCCGGCGCCCTCGACGATCGTCGAGTGGTCGGCGGTGACCTCCACCTTCTTCGCCTGCCCGAGCTGGGTGAGGGTGACCTTGTCGAGCTCGAGCCCGAGGTCCTTCATGATCGCGGTCGCGCCGGTGAGGACCGCGATGTCCTCGAGCATCGCCTTGCGGCGGTCGCCGTAGCCCGGCGCCTTCACCGCGCAGACCTGCAGGACGCCGCGGAGCTTGTTGATGACGAGCATCGAGAGCGCCTCGCCGGTGACGTCCTCCGCGATGATGAGGAGCGGCTTCTTCGCCGCCATCACCTTCTCGAGGAGCGGCACGAGCTTGGCGACGGAGTCGATCTTGTCCTCATGGACGAGGACGAGCGCCTTGTCGAAGGAGCAGGTCATCTCCTCCGCGTCGGTGACGAAGTTGGGGCTCTGGTAGCCGCGGTCGAACTGCATGCCTTCGACGACCTCGACCTCGGTCTCGCGACCCTTGCCTTCCTCGACGGTGATCACGCCGTCCTTGCCGACCTTGTCGAACGCCTCCGCCATGATCCGTCCCACTTCGGGGTCGTTGTTGGCGGAGATGGTCGCGACCGAGGAGATGCCGCCGGAGACGCCCGCGACGGGGCGGGACATCGAGCCGATGTGGGCGACCGCCGCCTCGACCGCCTTGCGCATCCCGCGGACGAGGGCGTTCGCCTCGACGCCCGCGGCGACCCGCTTGAAGCCGGCCTTGAAGAGCGCCTCCGCGAGCACGGTCGCGGTGGTGGTGCCGTCGCCGGCGTCGTCGGAGGTCTTGCTCGCCGCCTCGCGGACGAGGCGGGCGCCGAGGTTCTCCACCTTGTCGCGGAGCTCGATCTCCTCGGCGACGGTCACGCCATCCTTGGTCACGTTCGGACCGCCCCAGCTCTTGTCGAGCAGGGCGTTCCGACCACGCGGACCAAGGGTGCTCTTGACGGCGGCGGCGAGCTTCTCGACGCCGCTCAGCAGGCTCTTCCGGGCTTCGATGTCGAAGGTGAGGTCCTTCACGGCCATGGTCGTGTCATCTCCTATGGGTCGGAGGGTCGGGCGACGGGCGTCCGGTCCCTCGACGGTTGAGGCAGGCGGGGACGCCCCCTCGGGGACGAGGCGTCCCCGCGGGGGAGACCGGGCGATATCAAACGCCGCGCCAGTTCCGCTCCCGGAAGGGGTCATCCCGGCAAGAGGCCCCGGAGGCGGCGGATCGGGGCGGCGGAATGGTCGCCGCCGCGGCACGCTCGCCGGAAGGATGCCTGTCCAACATCCGCAACATCCGTCGGGATCGGGGCGTGTCCGCCGGAGGGATGCCTGTCCAACATCCGCAACATCCGTCGGGATCGGGGCGTGTCCGCCGGAAGGATGCCTGTCCAACATCAGCACCCCAACTGGACCCCAACGTGGCGGGACTGAGGAACGGATCTCCAGGGACGGATGCAGGTCCAGCGGCGTCCTGCCCGGATCCATGCCTGTCTAACACCCGACCACCCGCGCCCCCCCGGGCAGCAAAACCATGCCTGTCCACGATCGCCCCACGATCGCCCCCAACACCCGCGCAACACCCGGAAACCATGCCTGTCCAACACCGACAGCACAACACCGACAGCCACGCGCCCCCGGACAGCCACGCGTCCTAGGAGCAACCCCTTCGCCCGCCGGTCTTGCGGGCTTTCCGGGGCCTTCCTTGCCTGTCCAAGATCAAAGATCAACGCAAGATCAACGCAAGATCAACGCAGGATCAACGCAGGATCAACGGTCCGCGATCGACCGTCCCCCGACGATCAGCCGCCGATCCCCCCTGGGCAGCAGAACCATGCCTGTCCACGATCACCGCCCCGGACGATCAGCCGCCGATCCCCCCCGGGCAGCAGAACCATGCCCCTGCCGATCCCCCCCTGCCTGTCCACGATCACCCATGGGCAGCAGAACCATGCCTGTCCACGATCACCCACCGTGCCTGTCCACGATCATCACCGTGCCTGTCCACGATCACCCCTAGGAGCAACCCCTCCGCCCGCCGGTCTTGCGGGCTTTCCGGGGCCTTCCTTGCCTGTCCAAGATCAACGCAAGATCAACGCAGGATCAACGGTCCGCGATCGACCATCCCCCGACGATCAGCCGCCGATCCCCACTGGGCAGCAGAACCATGCCTGTCCACGATTACCCACTGGGCAGCAGAACCATGCCTGTCCACGATCACCCGATCACCACCCGGGCTCTGACAGGGATCCCGGCGACCCCCGACGATCCCTGCCGTTGTGGCAGGCGGTCGCGGCTCAGGCGGTCGCGGCTCAGGCGGTCGCGGCTCAGGTCGCCGAGCGGTCGGTCCCGCGGAGGGATCGCCCCTCGCGCCGCTCGCGTCCCTCGAGCAGCCGCTCGATCGCCGGGCGGCGGCGGAAGAGGTCGCGGGCGATCCAGAGGAGGTTGAGCCCGAGGTAGAGGGTCCCGACCCCGGCGAGGAGCAGCGCCACCGAGGCGGCAAGCCCGAGCGCCACCGCGGCCTCCTCGAGGTCAGTGAGCACCGCGATCCTGGTCAGTCCCGCCGCGACCAAGGCGACCGCGATCGTGGAGACCAGCACCCACGGTCCCTGTCGGGCGACCCCCGCGGTCCGCCACAGTCGGCTCGAGGGTCCGAGCCGCTCGGCGACGAGTCCGACCCCAAGCAGCACGCCGCCGAGGAGGAGCGCCCGCACGAGTCCCCCTGGCACGGCGAAGGTCGCCTCGAGCGAGGCTCCCACGGCGGCGAGCCACGCGAGGGCGACCACCATGAGCAGGCGACGCGGGAACTCCAGAGGATCGGGCGACGCCGGACCCGGGCGGATCGACTCGTCGGCGGGGCGGTCGCGGAGTCCCAGCGACGCCGCGAGCAGCAGGCAGCCGCCGACGATGGAGACGCCCAGGATGACTTGGTTCCAAGGTCTCGACCGCGCCAGATCACCTCGATCAAAGGTCAGCCACGGTCCCTCGCCGGCGATCGCCGCGAGCATCACGAGGACCATGCCGAGGGCAAGGACCGGCAGCATGAAGGCGAGCCGCCGCGCGACCTTCGGATGAAGCGCCGCCGCGCTCAGGTCCACCGCCTGCGCGATCGTCCGCCAGATCGGCTCGCCGCACTCCGGGCACGCGCCCTCGGGCGGAAGCCCCCGCGTCTCGTAGCGGCAGCGCCGGCAGGGCAGCGACGCGCCGAGGACTGCCTCGGGCGGCGACGCCGGAGGGTCGCCCCTCGGCGTCCCCCGCTCGCCGATCGCGCGAGACCTCGAGGCGTGATCGGCTGGTTCGTCCGGCAAGGAACATGCTCCTGCAGGTTTATACTCCGACCCCTCCCGCGGCGAGATCCATGCTCGACACCATCCAGCGCCTGCGGGCAAACATCGCGTCGGTCTACATGGGGAACCTGCAGGCGGTGGATCGCACGATCCTCTGCCTGCTGTCGCGGGGTCACCTCCTGATCGAGGACGTGCCCGGGGTCGGCAAGACCGTGCTCGCGAACGCCTTGGCGAAGTCGATCGACTGCCGCTTCGGGCGCATCCAGTGCACGCCGGACCTCCTTCCCTCGGACGTCACCGGCGTCGGCATCTTCAACCGCGAGAAGAACCGCTTCGAGTTCAAGCCGGGTCCGATCTTCGCGAACATCGTCCTCGCCGACGAGATCAACCGGACCACCCCCCGCACGCAGTCGGCGCTCCTCGAGGCGATGAGCGAGGCGACGGTGTCGGCGGAGGGCGAGGTGCATCCCCTGCCGCAGCCGTTCATGGTGGCCGCGACGCAGAACCCCTACGAGTTCGAGGGGACCTACCTCCTCCCCGAGAACCAGCTCGACCGCTTCCTCATGCGGATCACCCTCGGCTATCCGGCACCGGACGACGAGGGTCGCATCCTCCGCCAGCAGCCCTCGCGCACCCACCTCAAGGACCTCCGCCCGGTGCTTCGGGCGGAGGAGGTGCTCGCGCTCCAGGACCGCGTGGACGCGGTGCGGCTCGACGACTCGCTCGTCGACTACGTCATCGCGATCGCCGCGGCGAGCCGGCAGGCGGAGGACCTGCAGGTCGGGATCAGCCCCCGCGGATCGCTCGCCCTCGCCCAGGCGTCCCGCGCGACGGCGCTGATGTCCGGTCGCGACTACTGCATCCCCGAGGACGTGGTCGGCAACGTGCTCGCGGTCTGCGCCCACCGCGTGGTGACCCGCACCCCGATGCACGCGGGCGACACCGCCTCGGCGCGGCGGATCGTCCAGCGCGTCCTCGAGAGCGTGCCGAGCCCCGCGTGAGCGGAGGAGTCCATGAGGTCATGAGCCGAGAGGTGGAAGGTCGGGGCGAGCTCGCGGTCGTCCTCCTCTCGGGCGGACTCGACTCGGCGGTCACCCTCGCGTGGATGCGGGCGCAAGGCTTCCGACCGACGGCGATCTCCTTCGACTACGGACAGCGGCACCGGATCGAGCTCGACGCGGCGGCGCGGGTGGCGTCGTCGCTCGGCGTGGTCGAGCACCGCGTGGTCGAGATCGACCTTCGCGCCTTCGGCGGCAGCGCCCTCACCGACGAGATCGCGGTGCCCAAGGACCGGGACCTCGCGGGTCGCGACGGCGGGACGATCCCGATCACCTACGTCCCGGCGCGGAACACGGTCTTCCTCTCGCTCGCGCTCTCGTTCGCGGAGTCGCGCGGCGCCCGGCACCTCGCGATCGGCGTCAACGTCCTCGACTACTCCGGCTATCCCGACTGCCGCCCGGAGTACGTCGAGTGCTTCGAGCGCCTCGCGAACCTCGCGACCCGCGAGGGCGCGCTCGCGGCGGCGCAGGGGCGACGGCACTTCGAGCTGCATGCGCCGCTCGCACGACTCTCGAAGGCGGAGATCGTGCGGCTCGGGACCGAGCTCGAAGTCGACCTCGGACTCACCACGAGCTGCTACGACCCGGCTCCCGACGGCGTCCCCTGCCGCCGCTGCGACTCCTGCCTGCTGCGGGCGAGGGGCTTCGCGGAGGCGGGCGTGCGGGACCCGCGGGTCGAGTAGGAAGGAAAGGATGCTCGCCGGCGACGCAGATGACGCAGGTCGCCGGAGACCTACTTGGGCTTGTTGGGCTTCCGCACCAGCTCGCG
The DNA here is from genome assembly GCA_016873275.1 of Phycisphaerae bacterium. Lineage (GTDB taxonomy): Bacteria > Planctomycetota > Phycisphaerae > Phycisphaerales > SM1A02 > VGXO01. The sequence continues at coordinate 9,087 of VGXO01000057.1, read as the reverse complement.
AGCCTGCAGCGCAGCGCCAAGCATGCCGGCGTGGTCGCCGAGCCGGCTCGGGAGGATCCGCACCGCGCGAAGCGTGTCGGGGAAGACCCAGCGGTCGAACGATCCGCGCACGCGGGCGATCCACGGCTTCCCGAGCGACTCGGTGAGCCCGCCGCCTAGGACGACCGCCTCGGGCGAGAGCACCGTCGCGATGTTCGCGAGGACGAGCCCGAGCCGATCCGCGGCGTGCTCGATCACCGAGGTCACCACCGGATGACCCGCCTCGAACTCCGCGGCGATCGCGGAGGAGCCGACGGAGACCTTCGGTCCCTGCCGCAGCATCTCGGCGAGCTTCGAGTCGTCGCTCGCCGCGAGGAGCCCGCGGAGCATGTGGACGATGCCGGTCTTGCTGCAGACCTCCTCGACGGTGCGCTGCCCGGGCGGCGCGGAGGGCGCGATCACGGTCTGACCGATCTCGCCCGCGGTGAAGAAGTGCCCGCGGTGCAGCTCGCCCCCGAGGATCAGCCCGCCGCCGATCCCGGTGCCGATCCACGCAGCGATCACGTCCTTGATCCCCTGCGCGCAGCCGAGCCGCGACTCGCCCCACGCCGCGACGTTGACGTCGTTGTCGAGCGAGACGGGACGTCCGAACGCCTTCCGGAGCATGTCGCGGAAGGGCACGTCGGTCCATCCGAGGTTCACTGCCTTGATGACGATGCCCTTCTCGTGATCGATCGCCGATGGTGCTCCGACGCCGACCGCCGCGACCCGGCTGAACTCGACCCCCGCCTCCTCGCAGGCGCGGCGGGCGGTCTCGACGAGGCGGTCGACGACCGACTTGAGCCCCTCCTCGCCGCGGGTCTTTCGGCGGCACTCGCCGAGCACGCGGTTCCGCGCGTCGACGAGCCCCGCCTGCATCTTGGTGCCCCCGAGGTCGATCCCGATCGTGAGTGGTTCCGCGAGCGCCATGGCGCGAGTGTATCGGGACCCGGCGTCGCATCCGCGGCGTTCGTCCCTCGTTCATCATGGTTCATGGCGGCGTCGCCGCGACCTCGCCTCGACCGCGGGGACTTTCCTCCGAGTCGGCGACTCGCCGTTGCCTCCCGGTCGATGGCGCGCCATGCTCCGATCATGCGGAGGTCGCTCGCGACCTGCCTCGGAACGATCGTGCTCCTCGCCGCGTGGGGCGCGTGCCCACGCTGAAGCGCGGTGCGCTCAGCGCGTCACGGCGCGGAGCGGCGGGCGGTCGGCGCGGCTGACGATCAACTCGACGCCGGGAAGCATCGCCCGCAGCCGCCGCGCGAGCACCGGCAGGTAGCCGCGCTCGCTCTCGGAGTGTCCGGTCAGCAGCACCGCCATGCCCTTCGAGGTCGCGGCAAGGACCTTGTGGTGCGAGAGCTCGCCGGTCAGGAACGCCTCGCAGCCCGCGTCGCGCGCCGGATCGAGCAGCCCGCCGCCGGAGCCGGCACAGGCGGCGAGGCGATGGATCGTCCGGCGTCCTCGACCAGCCGGTCGTGGCTCGGCGAGGTCGATCCGCGGAAGGCGGAGCGCTCGGAGGATCCGCGAGGCGATCGACCCGAGCGTCGCGGGTCGAGCGAGCTCGATCACCCGGGCGGCGCCGGCATCCGTCCGCGGCACCGCGCGAAGCGGGTGGATCTCGATCGGCGGCTCCTCGTAGGGATGCGCCTGCCGAAGCGCCGCGATCGCCGCGGGAAGCTCGCGCTCGCCGCAGACCATCTCGAGCCGCTGCTCGGGGACCCGCTCCAAGCGACCGCGGCGACCGACTCGTGGCTTCGCGTCCTTCCCTCCATGGAAGGTCCCGACGCCGTCGGTCACGAAGGAGCATGAGGCGTACGCGCCGATGCGACCGGCGCCCGCCGAAGACATCGCCTCGCGCACGGCGTCGATCGACGCGGCGGGCGCGAAGGTGACGATCTTGAACGCCTCGCGCGGTCGCTGCGAGGTCGCGGTCCTCAGCGGCTCGACGTTGCCCTCCCCGGCGAGCCGCACGAGCCAGTCGTTGACCCCGCCCGGCGCCGCGTCGAGGGCGGTGTGCGGCGACCACACGAGGATCCCCTCGCGTGCCGCCCGCCGCGCGACGCGGGCGGAGGTCGAGGCGTCGTCGAGTCGGCGGAGCGGATCGAAGATCGGTGGGTGGTAGGCGATGATCGCGTCCACGTCCCGCTCGATCGCCTCATCCATCACCGCGTCGGTGAGGTCGATGGCAAGCATCGCGCCCGCGATGGTCGGGCGGTCGCCCGCGACGATCATGCCGGCGTTGTCCCACGGCTCGGCGAGCGATGGCGGGGCGATCTCGGTCAGCGCCTCCGTGAACGCCTCGAGAGGGACCCCATCGCGCGACCTGCGTGGACGTCGAGCCATGCCGCGATTGTGCGGCGGGAGGCGTGTGGTGTCGAACGCGGCAGAGCGTTCATCGGACCTCGCCTCCGCCCACCGAGGAGGTCCGACTGGACGTCCGGCTCGAGGTCGGCGAACGATTCTGATCGTGGACCGCGGGCGTGGACCGCCCGCACCGTCGAGGGTCGGGGTGGACCCGATGCGGGCAGGATGCCCGCGGTCCACCAGGTGGTGAGGCACGTGGTGGACCCGATGCGGGCAGGATGCCCGCGGTCCACCAGGTGGTGAGGCACGTGGTGGATCCGGTGCGGGCAGGCTTCCGGCAGGCGACTCGAGGCTCGAAGTCGCCTTGAGGCTTGAGTTGGTCCGACACTCTCCCGCGAGCGAAGCGACGCGGGGGAGTCGGGCTTCGAGCGGAGCTCGAAGTCCGGTGGGGGTGGACCGAAGCACGACGACGCCGGTCGGGGCGCTGCATCGATGAGCGATGCCTCGATCAGTGCGCCCTGTGACGATCGTCTCGAGATGTGCCACCCTCACCCGCCTCGCGAACTGCGTTCGCGAGGCGGCCTCGTCCCACTCGTCGCGTGGCGACTCGCGGGAGAGGCGATCGCGTCCTTCGGAGATTCCTGCCCGGGGCGTTGCCGTGGGGAGGTGTCGCCGAGCGCAGCGAGACATCTCCCCGACCTCGCGGCGCTCGGTCGAGGAGCAGTTCCGGATCGCGCGATCTCGACGTGGACCGCTCTGGAACTCCTCCCCACGACTCAGTCGTGGGGAGGGTGGACTGCGAGCGCAGCGAGCAGGACGGAGGGGACCAACTTCGACGGGTTGCGTGCGCGGCGAACCGCGAGCAACCCGTTCATCGAACCTCCCCTCCGCCTCGCGAACTTCGTTCGCTCGGCACCTCCCCCGCGTCGCTGCGCTCCGCCGGGGAGGAGTGCGCTGGACTTCGCCCAGTACTCAGCCGGTCCTCAGCCGGTCCAGTTGCTCAGCAGGATCGAGAGGTCCGCGCCGTTCACGACGTCGTCGAGGTTGAGGTCCGCCGCGCAGTCGCCCTTGGGCGGGCAGGCGCCCCATGCGCCGAGCAGGATCGTGAGGTCCGCGCCGTTCACGAGCCCATCGCCATTGAGGTCGCCGGGCACCGGCGGCGGGGTGCAGCCGTCGGAGCCGTCGGCGCTGACGATCTTGAAGATCTGCCCGGTCGTCGCGGAGCCGTGATCCACGACGTAGAGCTCGCCCTGAAGGTCCTCGCCGAACGAGACGACCTGGTTGAGCGTGAAGCCGTCGACGGAAGGGGTGAGCTGGTTCGTCCGAACCTGCAGGTCGGTCGCGGTCGTGCCGTCGTAGCGGATGCTCCAGATTCGGCCGCTGACGTAGTCGGAGAAGAAGTACGCCCCCTGCAGACCCGCGATCGCGCAGCCGCGGTAGACGAAGCCGCCCGAGATCGAGTAGCCGCCCGTCGCGTTGTGACCGTAGACGTGGATCGGGTTCGTCAGGCTCGGGCTCGTGCAGGTGCAGCCGGTGAGACCAGTGCAGGCGTTGCCCTCCTTGCAGCGCCAGCCGTAGTTCTGCCCGCCGATGCCCGCGGGCTGGACGTTGATCTCCTCCCACGCGTTCTGACCGACGTCGGCGATCCAGAGCTCGCCGGTCTCGCGGTCGAAGGAGCAGCGCCAGGGATTCCGGAGACCCCACGACCAGATGCGGTTGTCGCCGCCGCCGTTCGCGAAGGGATTGGTCGGCGGGATCCCGTAGGGCGTCGCCGAGTCGACGTCGATCCGGAGCATCTTGCCAAGCAGCGAGCCGGTCGTGATCGCCTGCGAGCGGTTGCCCGGGTCGTTCGCGCTGCCGCCATCGCCGGTGGCGATGTAGAGGTAGCCGTCCGGACCGAAGCCGATCCATCCGCCGTTGTGGTTCGAGAAGGGCTGCGAGATGGTCAGCAGCGTCGAGCCGCTCGTCGGCACCGCGACGTTCGGATTGGTTGCGTTGACCGTGTAGCGGCGGATGGTCGTCGCGCCGCCGGAGCCGGTGTAGTTCACGTAGAAGTAGCCGTTGGTCGCGTAGTTCGGGTGGAACGCCAGACCGAGCAACCCCTGCTCGCTGCCGGTCGAGCCGCCTCCGGTGATGAGCGAGGAGATGTCGAGGAAGGGCGTCGCGAGGACCTGCTGCGTCTCGAGGTTCAGGATCTTGATGCGGCCGGTCTTCTCCGTGATGAAGAGCCGCGTCGCGTCGCCGGGGGCGTGATAGACCCCGGTCGGGAACGCGAGTCCCGACGCGATGCGGCGGGTGGCCATGGGCTCCTCGCCGCCGGCGAGGACGGGCGTCGGATCAGTGAGGATCACCAGTGCAGCGGTCGCGAGGGTCCAGCCGGAGAGAGCGAGCGTGAGGGATCGAGTGCGGGGCATGAAGGACTCCAAGTGCTTGATCTCGCCACCAAGGGCGAGCGTTCGTTCAGGGTCGGAGGTGGGTCGTCACGCGGTTCGTCGTGCCACTCGGCGAGTTCCCCTGAGCGAGTCACCGCCCCACGCGGCGGTGCACCGTGCTCGGACTCAAGGTGCTGGGAAGTTTGCGCCAAGAGTTGCCGGAGGACCCGTCAATCTGACCGCTACGCCCAGAATCATCCATGGTTTCAATCGACCCACGCCCTTCCCCGAGTTCCGAAGCAAAGTCGATGATTCCTTGAGGAGCCGGCTCGAACTGCGGCACGACCAAGCCTTCCTCTAAGACCCTCGAACCCCCCGCTCGGGCTTCGCCCCGTGAGATCGGTCCCAACGCAGTCGAAGTTGCGTCCCCGCATCATGCTTGAGGAGACCCTTTGAATTCATTGATCAATACCGATGGGTATCGGCGGTGGGCGAACTCTCCGAGGCTCTTGAGTTGCCACCGATCGCCCCAGCGGCACTGACTTCGGGATCTCGCCGCGCTGGATCGCCGCGGCAGCCACTTGACCGGTCGGGTCGCCGGTCGTGACGGCGTCACGATCGTGACGGCGCCAGGATCGTGACGAGCACGGACGACTGCCTCCATCGGCGATCATCTGGCCGAACTCCTCCGATGACCCCGGATTTCCCGACGCCTACGCCCGACGACCACGAGGACCTCTTCGAGCGTGCGTTGCAGGCGCAGCAGAGCGGTCGTCTCGACGAGGCCGAGCAGCGTTATCGGGCGATTCTCGTCGATCATCCGGAGGATGCGATCGTCCGCCAGCTTCTCGGCGTGACGCTGCTCGACGGCGGGCGCACGCACGAGGCAATCGCCGAGCTGGAGCGGTCGCGGAGCCTCGATCCAACGGACCTCCTCACGCTGACCCAACTCGGTCGCGCGATGTTCGTCGCGGGACGGCATCACGAGGCGATCGCGGCGTGGGACCGCGTGTGGTCGACGGAGCGGTCGCTGCTCGCGGGACTCATCCCCTGGCACGCGAGCGCGCTGATGTCCTGCGGACGGCTCGCCGACGCCGTCGCGGCGGCGGCGGAAGCGATCTCCATGGAGCCCGCTGATGCGGAGCGGAGGATCTTGCTTGCCGATCTCCTGCTGCACGCGAGTGAGTCCTCGCTCGTGATCAGCTCGCTGCAGGGACTGGGCGAGCGCGGCGCATCGGGCGTCGCCGCGACAATCCTGGCGGACCTCGCCGTTCGATGGGCGGCTGGCGGGCGAGCCGACCTCGCGATCGATTGCCTGGGTGCATGCCGCACGACCTTCGCCAGCCCGATGCTCGACCGCCTGCTCGGAGGTCTGCTGTGCCGAGCCGCGAGATTCGAGGACGCCATCGCGCTGCTTCAGGCAAGCTTGGCTGGAGATCCCCTGGACGTCGAGTCGGCGATCAACCTCGGCGCAGCATTCGCAAGCCTCCGTCGGCTCGACGAAGCGGCGTCGGTCCTCCGGATGGCGTGCGACCTCGACCCCTCCCGAGCAGAGCCCCCGTTGAACCTCGCGCAGGTGCTGATCCGCGGCGGTCGCGTCCACGCGGCGCTCCCGGTGCTCGAGGAGGTCCGACGACGGCACCCTGACCGATGGGACGCCGCGCTGATCCACTGCCTGGCGCTCCGCCAGCTCGGCAAGGACGGCGAGGCGGCGCGGATGCTCGACGAGACGATCGCGAGAGGCGATCCGCACCCGTCGATCATCCTCGAGCGTTCGCTGATCGCCACCACGCAGGGCGATCATGCCTTGGCAGAGTCGCTGCTCCGCGATGCGACCGCCCGTCACGAGGCGCCGCTCTCGCTGCGGCTCCGCCTTCTCGACCTCCTGCTCGACCAGGGTCGCGCGGAGGAGGTGATCGCCCTGACCCCGGGCGACTCGCTCGCCGAGGGTCGAGCCGACGTGCTCGTCCGGGTCGCGAACGCCTGGAGTCGACAGGGACGTCATGATCGCGCGAGGCTCGCCGCCGACGAGTCGAAGGCGATTCGACCTCGCGAGGTCTCCTCCTGGTTCATGCTCGCCTGGCGATTCCTCCAGCAGCGCGACTCGGATCGCGCGATCGAGTGCCTGCGGGAGGTCCTCGCCCGCGATCCCAACCACCATCAGGCTCGCGCGAACCTCGCTCGGATCCTCATGCAGATCGGTCGCTTCGAGGACTCCTTGAGCACGCTGCCCGCGCAACCTTCGGCGGGAACCGTGGGCGCCGAGGAACTCGCCACCCGCGCGATGAGCCTCCTGCTCCTGGGGGAAGTCGGCGGTGCCGCCGAGGCGACCGAGTCGTTGCTCGGGCGAGGTCGAGACGCCACCGCCGCCGCCTCGGACGTCCTGATGACCTGGAACTACCCGAGCGGCGTCGATGAGGGTTGGCTTGCGGCGATCCATCGCCGATGGGGTCGAGCTCTCGGCGAAGGGACTCCCCGTCCGACGGCGACTTCAAGGGGTCCTTCGCCCGATCGACCGATCCGCGTCGGACTCGTGTCCGGCGACTTCCGGCAGCACTCCGTCGCCTCGTTCCTCGAGTCGTGGCTGCCGCAGGCACCACGCTTCGACCTTCATGTCGTCGGATTCTCGAACGTCGAGGAGCCTGATTTGGTGACCGAACGACTCCGGCGCCTGATGGGAGAGTGGCACGACGTCTGCCTTCTGAGCGACGAGGCACTCGCCGACCTGGTCCGGAGATCAGGAATCGACGTGCTGATCGACCTCTCGGGGCACACGAGCCTTGGTCGCATCGGCACCTTCCGGCTCCACCCGGCGCGATGCCTGATCTCGTGGCTCGGCTATCCCAACACGACGGGCCTTGACTCCGTGCAGTTCCGCTTGGTGGACGAACTCACCGATCCTCCAGATCAGCCTTGGAGTGGTCCAGAACAACTGCTTCGGATGGAGGCGCCGTTCCTCTGCTTCCACCCCCCGCACGACTCGCCGCCCATCCGCGTGACGACCGACCGCCCTCCCACGTTCGGCTCCTTCAACAACGCCTGCAAGTTGAACCAAGCGACCCTGGACGCATGGGCGAGAGCGATCGCCGAGATCCCCGAAGCGCGACTCGTGCTGAAGGCGAGCCAGTTCCAGTCGCAGGTCCTTCGTGACCGCGTCCTCGCGTCGCTGCGGGCCGGCGGCCTTGACGCCTCTCGGATCGAGCTCCTCGCGGATCTGCCTGGTCAAGCCGCGCACCTCGCCGCCTACGACCGCATCGACTTCGCTCTTGATCCGTTCCCCTACCACGGCACCACCACGACCTGCGAGGCGCTCTGGATGGGAGTTCCGGTCCTGACGAGGATCGGCGAGGTGCACCGAAGTCGGGTCGGACTCACGCTTCTTCGGTCGTCTGGAGTCGATTGGGGCATCGCGGGCTCGGAGGAGGAGTTCCGGCGCCTCGTTCGGCGAGCCGCCGACGAGGTCTCGATGCATCGGGCACGTCGCATCGCCGTGCGGGATCGCCTCGCTCGAAGCCCGCTCTGCGATCCACGCGGATTTGCCCGACGATTCGACGCCGCGATCCGGCGAGCGTTGAGGAGCCGAGCTCCTTCGGAAGCCTGACGTCGGCTCGACGCTTCGCGTGAGTTCCGCGCATCGCGGCACTCGCGCTGCCGCCGCGAGGCAAAAAGACACCCGACCCCCTTGCGGGGGTCGGGTGTTGGACATCAGGACTCAGAACGAAGGTCCGGTGGACTCCGGACCGGGTGTGAGTCGCAATCAGCCCTTCTTCGCCATGCGACGGCGGAGGGCCGCCGCGCCGACGAGACCAGCACCCGCGAGGAGGACCGGCGCGGGAACGGGGACCTGATACACCGCGAACTGCATGTTCGAGGTCAGACCGCTGGCGGTCCCAGCGGTCGACCAGTTCGTGCCTCCGGTGTGGTTCAGGTAAGAGACGGTGGTCGCCGCCCCGAAGCTCACAGCGCCCTGAATCGGCGGGCTGTTGTTGACGGCCAGACCGCCGAACACCACGATGAAGGTGCTGCCGTTGTTGACAGTCATCGCGTTGTTCGCCCAAGTACCCAGACCCGTGCCGCTGGCGTAGGTGCCGCTCGAAGTCGCGCCGGTCACGTCGACGCCCTCGCTCGCCTGGTTCAGTCGGCTGAAGTTGATGTCAAACGACACCGCGGCGCCCGAGGTGTTCTTGAACGCCGCTCCGAAGTAGCCGAGACCACCGGAATCAAACGAGAAGTACGTGAAGACGTTGTTCGCGAGGCTTCCCGTCAGCCCGATCGTTCCGAGGCTGGTGACGTTGCCCGCATCCATCGGGGTCACAGACTGCGCGACGCCCGAGGCGACCCATCCACCGTTCGTCGGAGCCTCAAGGGTGAAGCTGCCACCGCTGATGTTGCT
>VGXO01000056.1 GCA_016873275.1 Phycisphaerae bacterium | reverse complement strand
GCGTGCGACCGTGATGGCGCCCCCGACGAAGACCGAGTCCCTCGCGGAGGGCGAGCGATCGTGATGGCGCCCCCGACGAAGACCGAGTCCCTCGCGGAGGGCGAGCGACCGTGATGGCGCCCCCGACGAAGACCGAGTCCCTCGCGGAGGGCGAGCGACCGTGATGGCGCCCCCGACGACGACCGAGTCCCTCGCGGAGGGCGAGCGACCGTGATGGCGCCCCCGACGAGGAGCGAGTCCGCGGCGGAGGTCGCGCGACCGTGACGTTGCCACCTGCGACGACATCGACCGTCGCGGTCTCCGCCGACCTTCCTCCCGAGGCGAGAAGGGGACGCCGCGGCTTCGTCGCGCTCCTTGCGACGCAGTTCCTCGGCGCCGCCAATGACAACGTGATGAAGGGCGTGCTCGGCTTCGCCGTCGCGGCCGGCGGCGTCTGGAGCGGCTCGCTGGGACCGGGAGGTCAAGGGTGGGTGGGACTCTGCCTGACGCTCCCCTTCATCCTCTTCAGCGGCTTCGGCGGCGCGCTCGCGGACCGACTCTCCAAGCGCACGCTCACCGTGTGGCTCAAGGTCGCGGAGGTCGCGATCTGCCTCCTCGCCGCGTGGGCGTTCGCGGCGGGGCTCGTGTGGTTCGCGGTGCTCTCGATGATCCTGATGGCGACGCAGAGCGCCTTCTTCGGCCCGGCGAAGTACGGGATGATCCCCGAGCTCGTGCGCGACGAGAAGCTCAGCGCCGCGAACGGCACGATCAACCTCCTCACGAACCTCGCGATCATCGTCGGCACCATCGCGGCCGGACCGATCTACGACCTCTTCGCGCCGCCGGTCGGCGAGGGAGCCGCCATCGGGCTCGAGCAGGCGGTCTCGACCGACGCCGCCTGGCTTCCCGGCGCCGTCATGCTCGCGGTCGCGGTGCCCGGCATCGCGACGGCGCTCGCGATCCCGCGGCTTCGGGCGATGGCGCCGGCACTCGTCCTCGAGTGGAACCCGTTCGGCACCTATTGGCGGTCGCTCCGCGAGATGCGGCGTGGTCCGCTGCTTCCGGTGACCGCCGCGTGGAGCTTCTTCTACCTCCTCGGGATGCTCGTCCTCCTGATCCTGCCGGACTACCGCGAGCTGCTCGGGATCAGCGCCGCCGTCGCGGCGAGGCTCCTCGGCGTGGTCGCGATCTCGATCGGCGTCGGGAGCGTGATCGCGGGACTCGCCTCGGGCGCCTTGGTGCGGCCTGGCATGGCGCCCTTCGGCGCCCTCGGCATGAGCCTCTCGATGGTCGCGCTCGGGCTCGCCCCACGCGACCCGATCACCGTCGGCGTGCTGCTCGTGCCGCTCGGGATCTCCGCGGGCTTCTACATCGTGCCGCTGCAGGCGATGCTCCAACGGCTCTCGCCGGAGGAGAGCCGCGGTCGCTTCCTCGGCACCGCGAACGCGGTGAGCTTCCTCGCGAGCAGCCTCGCGAGCCTGGTCTTCCTCGGGTGCCGCCACGCGGGACTCGCCGCCGACCGCGTCTTCCTCGTGGGCTCGCTCGGCGCGCTCGTGGCGGCGGCGGGCGTGGGAGCGTGGTGGTGGACGACCGGGCGCCGGCAGACCGCGGGGCGGCTCGGTCCGGCGCGCCGCGATCCATAGACTTGCTCCGTGCCCGCGCCGATCCACCTCGACCACAACGCGACGACCAGACCTGCCCCGCAGGTCGTCGAGGCGATGCGCGAGGTCCTCGAGCAGGAGTGGGGAAACCCCTCGAGCGTGCATCGCGCCGGACTCGCGGCGCGGCGTCGGGTCGAGCTCGCCCGCGAGTCGGTCGCGCGGCTCGTCGGGGCGGAGCCGCGCGAGGTGATCTTCACCTCGGGCGGGACCGAGTCGGCGAACCTCGCGATCCGCGGGACCCTGGGTGCCCTCGCCTCGACGCGGCGGCGGGTGCTGGTGACGAGCCGGCTCGAGCACGCCGCGGTCCGCGAGTGCGCCGAACGCCTCGCCCGCGATGGAGTCGAGGTCGCGTGGCTGCCGCATCGACCCGACGGCGTCGTCGAGGTCGAGGCGCTCCGACGGCTCCTCGACGCGCGGGCGGCGGAGGTCGCCCTCGTCTCCCTCATGTGGGCGAACAACGAGACCGGCGTGATCGCTCCCATCGCGGAGATCGCCGCCCTCTGCCGCGCCCGGGGGGTGCGGTTCCACACCGACGGGGTGCAGTGGGCGGGGCGGCTCGCGACCGACCTCCGCGCGTCGCCGATCGATCTCCTCACGCTCTCCGCGCACAAGTTCCACGGACCGAAGGGCGTCGGGGCGCTCGTCGTCCGCGGCGGCGCGAGGATCGAGGCGCAGATCCTCGGCGGACCGCAGGAGCGGGAGCGCCGCGGCGGCACCGAGAACGTGCCGGGAATCGTCGGACTCGGCGTCGCCGCCGACCGTGCCCGCGCCGAGATCTCGCCCGCAGCCGAGACGCACCTCGCGTCGCTCCGCGACCGGCTCGAGCGAGGCGTCCGGGCGCGATGCCCCGAGGTCGTCGTGAACGGGGCGGGGGCGCCTCGCGTGCCCGGCACCACCAACCTGGGGTTCCCGCGGCTCGGGGCGGAGGCGATCCTCGTCGCCCTCTCCGAGCGCGGAGTCTTTGCCTCCGCGGGCGCCGCGTGCAGCAGCGGCTCGCTCGACCCCTCGCCGGTCCTCCTCGCGATGGGCGTGCCGGAGGAGGTCGCCCACGGCTCGATCCGCTTCAGCCTCTCCGGGGAGACGACCGAGGCGGAGATCGACCGGGCGATCGAGGAGGTCTCCACGGTCGTCGCGCGGCTCTCCCGCACGCTGACCGCGTGATCGCTCGCCGCCCCGCGACGATGGGTCGCCCGACGCGCCGGCTCGCGGGAGGGGACCTCAGCGCCGGTGCGCGCGGTAGTAGTTGATCAGCGAGTTCGTCGAGGAGTCGTGGTCGGAGACCGCCCGGCGGGACTCGAGCTGCGGGATGATCCGCTTCGCGAGCACCTTGCCGAGCTCGACGCCCCACTGGTCGAAGCTGTTGATCTGCCAGACCGTGCCCTGGGTGAAGACCTTGTGCTCGTAGAGCGCGACGAGCGTGCCGAGCGAGAAGGGCGTGAGCCGCTCGCCGAGGATCACCGTGCTCGGGCGGTTGCCGTCGAACTCCTTGTGCGGGACGAGCTCCCGCGCGACGCCCTCGGCGCGGACCTCCGCCTTGCTCTTCCCGAAGGCGAGCGCCTCCGCCTGCGCGATGACGTTCGCGACGAGGAGGTCGTGATGGTGCGGCAGTCCGGAGATGGGCTTGCAGAAGGTGATGAAGTCGCAGGGCACGATGCGGGTGCCCTGATGGATCATCTGATAGAAGGCGTGCTGACCATTGGTGCCCGGCTCGCCCCAGATCGTCGGGCAGGTGTCCCAGGCGACCCGCGATCCCCCGAGGGTCACGTGCTTGCCGTTCGACTCCATCTCGAGCTGCTGCAGGTAGGCGCTGAAGCGGGAGAGGTACTGGTCGTAGGGCAGCACCGCGAGCGACGGGTAGCCGAGGAAGTTGTTCATCCACACGCCGATGAGCCCCATGATCACCGGCAGGTTGCGGGAGAGCGGGGTGGTGCGGAAGTGCTCGTCCATCGCGTGGAAGCCGCGGAGCATCTCGGCGAACCGCTCGGGGCCGATCGCGAGCATCGTGCTGAGCCCGATCGCGGAGTCCATCGAGTACCGACCGCCGACCCAGTCCCAGAAGCCGAACATGTTCTCGACGTCGATCCCGAACGCCTCCACCTCCTTGGCGTTCGTCGACACCGCGACGAAGTGCCGCGCCGTCGCGTCCGCGGGAAGACCCTTCCGACCGCACGCCTTCGTGAGCCCGGCGAGCAGCCACGTCCGCGCGGTGCGGGCGTTGGTCATGGTCTCGAGGGTGGTGAAGGTCTTCGAGCTGACGATGAAGAGCGTCTCCTCCGGATCGAGGTCGCGGACCGCCTCGACGAAGTCGGTGCCGTCCACGTTCGAGACGAAGCGGAAGTTCATGGAACGCTCGCTGTAGTGGACGAGCGCCTTGTACGCCATCACCGGACCGAGGTCGCTTCCGCCGATCCCGATGTTGACGACGTTCTTGATCCGCTTGCCGGTCGCGCCCTTCCACGAGCCGGACCGCACCCGCCGCGAGAACGCGCTCATGCGGTCGAGCACCTCGTGGACGTGCGGCACCACGTCCTCGCCGTCCACCTTGATCACGGTGCCCCGCGGCGCCCGCAGCGCCACGTGCAGCACCGCGCGGTGCTCGGTCGAGTTCAGCTTCTCGCCGCGGAACATCCGACCGATGCGGGCCTTGAGCCCCGCGGTCTCCGCGAGGTCGAGGAGGAGCCGCATCGTCGTCGCGTCGACGTGATGCTTGGAGTAGTCCATCCGAAGCCCCGCGCCCTCGACCGTGAACTTCTCGGCGCGGCGGCGGTCCTTCGCGAAGAGGTCCGCGAGGGTCCGGCGGCGGGTGGAGCGGGCGTGGGCGGCGAGCGCCTTCCACGCGCGGGTCTGGTCGATCGGCAGGGGGGCGGTGTTGGAGCGGGCCATCGCGGACTCCGACGCCATCGTCCGGACCCTCGCGACGAGCGCGATCCGATCGGCGGCGATCAGCCCGGGGTTATACTCGGGGCGTCCGCGAAACCGATCCCTCTGGAGCCTCGCCATGCCTGCGTCCACGCCCGGCACCGTCTCCGTCCATCGACTCGGTCAGAGCATCTGGGTCGACAACATCACCCGGACGATGCTCGATGACGGGACGCTCGCCCGCTACATCGCGGACTGGGCGGTGACCGGACTCACCTCGAACCCGACGATCTTCGAGAAGGCGATCGCGGGCGGGAAGGCGTACGACGCCTCGATCCGCGCGCTCCTCGCCAAGGGTCTCGGCGGCGAGAAGCTCTTCTTCAAGCTCGCCATCGAGGACCTCACCCGCGCCGCCGACCTCTTCCGACCGATCCACCGCGACACCCAGGGCGTGGACGGCTGGGTCTCGCTCGAGGTCTCGCCGCTGCTTGCGAACGACACCGCGGCGACCATCGCCCAGGCCCGCGAGCTCCACGCCCAGGCGGGTCGCAACAACCTCTTCATCAAGGTTCCCGGCACGCCGGAGGGACTGCCCGCCATCGAGCAGCTCATCTTCGACGGGATCCCGGTCAACGTGACGCTGCTCTTCGACCGCGAGCAGTACCTCGCCGCCGCGGACGCCTACCTCAAGGGACTGGAGCGCCGCCTCGCGAAGGGACTCGACCTGAAGGTCTGCTCGGTCGCGTCGCTCTTCGTCTCCCGCTGGGACAAGGCGACCGCCGCGAAGCTGCCCGCGGACCTGAAGAACCGCCTCGGCATCGCCATGGCCGAGCGCTGCTACAAGGCGTTCTGCGACCTCAAGAACTCGACCCGCTTCCAGAAGCTCAAGGCGGCGGGGGCGCGACCGCAGCGGCTCCTCTTCGCCTCGACCGGGGTCAAGGACCCGAGCCTCGCGGGCGACTACTACGTCCAGGCGCTCGCCGCCCCGGACACCGTGAACACGATGCCGGAGGAGACGCTGCAGGCGACCGCGAAGTCGTCGACCGCGGCGAAGGCGCAGCGGGACGACGGCGGCGACTGCGAGGGGATGCTCGCGCGGATCACCAAGGCGGGCGTCGACGTCGCGAGGCTCGGCGCCGACCTGCAGGTCGAGGGTCGCGACTCCTTCGACAAGAGCTGGTCCGAGCTCCTCTCGAACATCGAGAGCAAGACCGCGTCGCTCGCGGCGCGGTGACGCGCCGTCCCCCGACGCCGGAGCGACCCGATCGTGGACTTCCTCGCTGAGCTCGCCTGGCGCGGTCTGCTGCATCAGACGACCTCGGCGCTTCCGGCGCACCTCGCTTCGGGCACCCGCACCGGCTACTGCGGATTCGACCCGACCTCCGACAGCCTCACCGTCGGGAACCTGCTGCCGATCACGCTGCTGCGTCGCTTCGCGGCGGCGGGACACCGACCGATCGCCCTCCTCGGCGGGGGGACGGGACTCATCGGCGACCCGAGCGGCAAGACGAGCGAGCGGACGCTCCAGAGCGAGGCGCAGGTCGCGGCGAACCTCGCCGGGCAGCGGCGGATCCTCGAGCGGCTCCTCGAGGGCGATGGTCCGCGCGGCGCGATCCTCGTCGACAACGCCGACTGGCTGCGGCGCCTCGGCTACCTCGAGGTCCTACGCGACGTCGGCAAGCACTTCTCCGTGAACGCGATGATCGCCCGCGACTCCGTCGCCTCGCGGCTCGAGGGTCGCGAGCACGGGATCAGCTACACGGAGTTCAGCTACATGGTGCTGCAGGCGTATGACTTCCTCCACCTGCACCGCCGCCACGGCTGCACCGTGCAGATGGGCGGCTCCGACCAGTTCGGAAACATCGTCTCGGGGATCGACCTCATCCGCCGCATGCACGCGATCGAGCACGGCGAGGGCTCCGGCGAGTCGATCGCCTTCGGCGTGACGGCGCCGCTGCTGACCGCGGCGGATGGCTCGAAGATCGGCAAGAGCGAGCGCGGCGCGATCTGGCTCTCCGCCGACCGCACCAGCCCATGGCGGTTCCATCAGTTCTGGCTCAACGCCGCCGACGCCGACGCGGGACGCTTCCTCCGCTGGTTCACCGACCGCACCCGCGAGGAGATCGAGGCGCTCGAGGCGGACCTCGCCGAGCGTCCGCAGGAGCGGGCGGCGCAGCGCACTCTTGCCGCCGACCTCACCGACCTCGTCCACGGTCCGACCGAGCGCGGCCGCGCCGAGGCGGCGGCGGCGGCGCTCTTCGCGGGCGAGATGCGGTCGCTCCCGCCCGCGACGCTCGCGGAGGTCGCGGGCGACCTGCCGTCGAGCGAGCTCGCCGCGGCCTCGCTCGACGCGCCGGGACTCGACGCGATCGAGCTCCTCCTCTCGACGGGGCTCGCGAAGAGCAAGCGCGAGGCGCGGGAGCTGCTCGGCTCGGGCGCGGTCAGCGTGAACGGCGAGCGGATCGAGGCGGAGCGGCGGATCGTCCGCGGGGACGTGATGGACTCGAGCGCGGGCGGCGTGATCCTCCTCCGTCGAGGCCGCAAGCAGTGGCACGCGGTCCGCGTGAGCGCCGCGTAGACGACGGACCTCGAGCCAGGTCGGCTACGGCGTCGGCGACGCCGGCTCGTCGAGCGGCAGGATGACGAGGGAGACGGTCGGCTGGCTGCCGTCGATCCCCGCGACCTTCTGCACCGTCACGTCGGGCGGAAGCATCCAGAGGGAGACCCGCTTCGAGGCGACCCGCTTCTGCAGGTCGTCGCTCGTGAGGTGGACGAGCGCCACGATCCGCTCGCCACCCTCGATGCGGGCGATCGCGTCGTTGGGACCCGTGAGCACGACGGGACCCAGGGAGGGCGTCTCGAGGTCGACCCGGTAGCGGGCGAAGTCGTCGGCGACGCCGGCGACCTGCACCGGCACGCTGTTCACGGTGACGGTCCGCTCGAGGGAACGCGGCGTGAAGACCACCTTCGCGCTCGCCGGATCGAGCGTGATCCGGGACGCCTCGCCGGCGAGGGCAGGCGCGACCTGCAGCGTCGCCTCGAGGGTGACCCGCTTGCCCGGCTCGAGCCGCTCGAGCCGCCGCGGATCGACCACCGCGAGCACCGACGGCTCGATGCCCGCGGGAAGGATGCCGGTCGGGAGCACCACGGAGACCGTGGCGGGCTCGACGAGCACGTCTCCTTGGGTGCGGATCCCCGGCAGGTCGGCGACCGGTCGCGAGGTCCGCGTCTCGAGCGGGACGAGGCGGATCGGGATCGAGTTCGGCTCCACCGCGTCGATGGTGACGCCGGTGTCGCGGACGACGGGCAGCGAGCCGAGCGACGTCGCGAGCGGGATCGGCCAGGTGCCGGGCGAGGAGGGCAGTCCGTGGACGCCCGCGACGAGTTCGAGCGTCCCGGCGTTCATCAGCGCCTCGAAGGCGGTGATCGCCCGCTTCGACCCGGAGACCGAGAGGAGCGCTCCGTCGAGCTCGCGCGGCTCGACGAGCAGCCGTCTGGCGTCCGAGGTCGCGAAGCGGATCGACGCGTCGAACCGGCGGTTCTCGCGGGTCTCGCCCGCCGCCCAGATCCAGATCAGCAGCGTCACGAGCGTGACGAGCCCGAGCGATCCCAGTCGACCTCGGAGCGAGCCGTTCATGCGACGGTCCTCGCGGCGGCGTCGCCGCGCTCGGCGGCGGACCGCACGCCCGCCACGCCGGTCGCGACCCGCGTCGCGAGGCTCCGGTCGCTCTGCAGGCGACCGCGGAGCTCCTCCTCGAGCGAGGCGAGCGGGATCGGCTCCGAGAGATGACCCTGCTCGGCGATGCGCACGTGTCCCGTCTCCTCGCTCACCACCACCACGAGGGCGTCGCTGTCGAGCGACAGCCCCTGCGCCGCCCGATGCCGCGAGCCGAGGTTCGAGGGAAGACGCTCGCCGCCCTCCGGCAGCGGAAGCTGCACGCCCGCGGCGAGCACGCGGTCCCCGCGGATCACGACCGCGAGGTCGTGCAGGGCACTGTTGGGATAGAAGATCGTCCGGAGCAGCTCGGAGGAGAGCTTGGCGTCGAGCTCCACGCCCTCTTCGACCAGTCCGCCGAGTCCGGTCTGGCGCTCGATGACGATGAGCGCCCCGAAGCGGCTCTTCGCGAGGTACTCGACCGCCTCGGCGACGATCGAGGCGAGCTGGCGGACCTCCCCGGTCTGGCGGTTGAAGAAGCGGGTCTGCCCGACGCGGACCATCGCCTGCCGCAGCTCCGGCTGGAACACGACCGCGAGGATGATCGCGAGCAGCCCCAGCAGCTCCGCGGAGATGAAGCGGATGCGGCCGAACGCCTCGGTCGAGCCGCCGAGCACCCGGATGATGAGCGTCAGGACCACCAGCACGAGCGCCACGCCCTTGATGACGCCGGCGCCGCGGGTCCCGCGCAGCGAGCGATACACCGCGTAGACGCAGATCCAGATCACCGCCATCTCGACGGCGATCTCGTACCAGGCGTAGCCGCGGAAGAGCTGCAGGAACGGCTCGAGCATCGCGCGTCCGGAGGGGACTCGGGGAAGCGGGCGGGGGCGGACGCCGCGGGCGCCTCCGCGATGCGCACCGACCACCCACGCAGTCTAGGTCGGCTTGACGGAGGCGTCGCCGTGATCCGAGGGCGGACTCCGCGTTCGGGACCGGACTCGTGGAGCGTCCCTCCGACCTCGGTACGATCGACGGCATGTCGCCTCTCGAACGACGAGTCGGGATCGGTCGGTGCCGCGGGATCTGCGCGGTCACCGGCGAGACGCTTCCTCCGGGCACCTCGATCGTCGCGGCGCTCTGCGAGCCGACGGCGGACGAGCAGGTCGATGCCGGAAGCGTCGGGCTGATCCGCCGCGACTACTCGATCAGGGCGTGGGAGCAGGGACCGACTCCGACCGGCGTGGTCTGCTTCTGGCGGACCATCGTGCCGGAGTCCGCCCGCCCGGCGCAGCGGCTCGACGAAGGCGTCCTGCTCGAGCTCCTCGAGCGCCTCTCCGAGGAGGCGGATCCCCGTCGCGAGCGGCTGCGGTTGGTCCTCGCCTTGGTCCTGCTCCGTCGTCGGCGGCTTCGCCTCGTGGATCGGCGCACGACCTCGGGCGAGGAGCGATGGACCCTCGAGCACCGCGGCGGCGATGGCGAGGCGTGGACCGTCGAGGTCGCCGCGCCGCGGATGTCCGAGGAGGACTCCCGCGCGGTCGCCGACGAGCTCGGCGCGCTGCTCGGCGGAGAGCTCGTCGCGGCGGGTGCGGCGACGCCGTGAACGGACCTCGGCTCGGTCAATGGTGCATCGCTGCCCTCGCGGTGCCGGTCCTTGCCGCGGGCTGCTGCGGACCGCCGCGGGTCGCTGCACCCGAGCCGGAGCCGGACCGCCCGGCGGCGCTCGCCTCGATCGCCCAGCGGAGCGAGGACCTGCGGAGCCTGAGCCAGCTCGAGTCGAACGGGACCGCGCGGATCCCCGTGCCGCGCGAGGATGGCTCCACGGCGGTCGAGCAGCTCGACCTCCTCCTCGTCATGCAGCGTCCGAGCCGCACGGCGCTTCGACTCAAGCTGAGCGTGAGCGACGTCCTCGCGTGGCTCGGGTCGGACGATCAGTCGTGGTGGCTCTTCCTCCCCGGCCGGTCGCCCTCGATCGCCTACCGCGGACCGCTCGCGGGCGGACTGAGCCGAGCGCAGCTCGACTCGCTCGACGAGGCGCCGGTGCCGCGGGAGCTCCGCTCTCCACGGCTCCTCTGGATCCTCGCGGGGCTGGAGCCCTTCGGTGGCGACGTCTCGACCGCCGCGTGGGACCCGGTGATGGGGGGCTGGCGGCTGGAGGAGAGCCTTGCGGCAGGTTCGACGGAGTCGATCGGACCGGTGATCCGCCGGTGGTTCTCCCCCAACGGTGATCAGATCACCCGCGTCGAGGTGCTCGACTCGACCGGATCGACCATCGCCGCGTCGCGGCTCTCCGAGCACGTCCTCGTCGAGGTGCCCGACCGACCGATGGGGGCGTGGCCGCTCGTCGCTCGGCGCATGACCTGGTCGACCGGCAGCGCGGGGGACCACGATCGCGCTGAGATCTCGCTCGATCGTCCCACCGCGCAGGGCACCCGCGTGAAGCCGGCGCTCTTCGACTGGACGCGGCTCGTCGAGAGCCTCCGCCCTGACTCGATCATCGAGGTTTCGCCGTGATGACCGCGATCGTCGCGGCGGGACTCGCCGTCGGTCTGCTCGGGACGATCCCGCCCTCCGACGCGACGGCGATCGCGCCGTGGGTCCGCGCGGAGGACCTCCGATCGCCCGAGCCGCTCGGCTTCGCGGCGATGCCCGGCGCCTCGAGCGGTCGCAGCCTCTGGTTCGCCGTCGATGACCCCGAGGACCCGCGGCGATCGCGGGTCATGCACGTCTCGACCGACCGCGATCCGGCGACGGTCCGCGTGGCGGCGGTGCTCGAGGGCGAGGTCGAGTCGATCGCGGCATGGGAGGATCGCGCGTGGATCGTGCTCGCGGCTCGATCCGACGATCGCCCTCGACGCGAGGTCGTGACGCTGCAGACCGCCCGCAATCCCGCGTCGGGGCTCGACTACTCCTGGCCGCGGGAAGGTCCGCGGCTGCTTCCGAGCCTGCCCGGCGAGGGACGGCTGCTCGCCTTCTCGGCGGACGCCGGCGGACCGGTCGCGCTGCTCTGGCCCGACCGAGTCCGGAGCCAGCGGGTCCGCCGCGGCGGCGAGGAGGAGGGCGGGGCAAGCCTCTGGCGGCTCGAGCGGGAGACCTCCTGGACGCGCCTGCCCGATCGTCCCGGCGAGGGACTCGAGGAGTGGCTCGTCGTCGAGGACGCCGCCGTGCCGTCCATCGCGGGACTCTCGCCCGATCCGGCGGACCGCGACGTCACGGTGGTGCGACCACTGGCGGATCCGACCGCGTCGCGCCGCTGGGACGTGCCGTTCGAGTCGATCGTCGCGGTCTGCTCGTCGGAGGACGCGGTGGTGCTGGCGCTGCGGCGCGAGTTCGGCTCGATCCATGTCTGCTACCCGCGGAGCGCGGCGGTGCTCGACCTCGCGGTCCTCGACGCGCCGCGTGGACCATGGCTTCTCGGGGCGACCCTCGACGGTCTCCGGCTCGTCGAGCAGGATGGCGACCGCCTGATGATCCGCTCGATCGATCCGATCGACGGCGTCGTCTCGCCGCCGCGCGAGCTCGGGGCGCCGACCTTCGGTCGAGGCGGCTGGCTGCATCTCCCGGTGCTGGGGCTCCTCGTGGTGACCGCGGTGCTCGCCTTGGTGCTGTTCCGTCCGCTCGGCGAGGAGGACGGTCCCTCGCTGCCGGAGGGATGGGCACCGCTGCCGATCTCGAGGCGGCTGCTCGCCCTCGCCGTCGATGCGCTCCCGGCGCTGGTCGTCACGGTGGTCTGGCTCGACGTGGACGTCCGCGACCTGATCGTGCTGCCGGCGTGGACCCTCGAGGGCGAGGCCGCGCTTCCCTCGGCGGTCGCGATCGGAGGAACGATCCTCTGGTGCACGACGTGGGAGCTCCTGCTCGGCGCGACGCCCGGCAAGCTCCTCGTCGGCGGAAGGGTGATCGACGCGGGCGGCGGGCGCCCCGCCATCGTGCGGACCCTCGCCCGGAACCTCTTCAAGGCGGTGATGCTCTACGCCCCGATCCTCGCGATCTTCGCCCTCCTCAGTCCGGGCGGTCAGGGGATCGGCGAGGTGGTGAGCCGAACCTTCGTCGCGACGCGGACGCCGCCCTCCCCGGGGGCGGAGCCTTCGTGAACAGCCGCCCAAAGGCTCGGCGGGGAAGGTCGGACTAGCGGCGGGGATTGCGACCCGGCGGCGGCGGATCATGCCGTGCCGGTCGATCGCGCCGACGAGGCTGCTCGGTCGCGGCGCGGGCGATCGAGTCGATCGACGAACGCGCGTCCTCCGCCGGCGCTGCGTCCTCCGGCTCGCCGCCCTCGACGAGGCGCTTGGCGAAGACGAGACGACCCGCCGAGGTCTGCAGGGTGTTGCTGACCACCGAGACCACCGTCTCGCCGACCCGACCCGCGGCGTCCTCGATCACCACCATCGTGCCGTCGGGGAGGTAGCCGACGCCCTGACCGGGGTTCTCGCCTTCCTTCACCACGGAGACGGCGAGGCGGTCGCCGGCGACGAGGCTCGTCCGCAGCGTGCCGGCGAGGTCGTTGAGGTTGATCGCGCGGAGCCCCTTGATCTCGGCGACCTTCTTGAGGTTCGAGTCGGTGGTGAGGATCCGGTACTGCTCGAGGCGGCAGAGCTCGAGCAGCTTCTGATCGACCGAGACTCCCTCCACCGCCCGCTCCTCGACCGACACGTCGAGGTGCGGGTTCGCCTGCAGCCGGCTGACCGTGTCGAGCCCGCGGCGGCCGCGGCTCCGCTTGGTGCGGTCGCCGCTGTCGGCAAGCGTCTGCAGCTCGTCGATGACGAACTGCGGCACCACCAACGGGGCATCCATGAAGCCGGTGTGCCCGAGCTCGTCGATGCGCCCGTCGACGAGCACCGAGGTGTCGACGAGCAGCGGCTGCAGCCCGCGGATCTGGCGGGAGAACTCGACGTAGGGGATCACCAGCCGGAAGTCGTCCTTCGTGGAGAGCACCACCGAGACGCTCAGGTAGCAGAGGATGATCCCGATCAGCGCCTTGGCGAGCTGGATGTAGAGCGCGGCTTGACCCTCGCCGAGCTCCCACGCGCGGCTCACCGTGTCGATGAGGGCGCCGATCGCGAGCGCCGCGATCAGGCCGAAGCAGATGCCGAGGTAGACCGCGACGACCGAGCTCAGCCGCTTGTTGGGGACGACCGCGTCGGCGAGCACCACCACCAGCCCCAGCGCGCCCGCGGCGACGAGCAGGCCCAGCACCGTCGCCGAGGTGAACTCGCCCGGGTCGGTCTGGCTGGCGATGGTGAGCAGCGTCACCGAGACCATCAGCACCATGAAGAGGAGCCGGATGGCGAGGATCAGCACCCGATGGGTCCGCGGGGGGGACGTCGGCGGCTCGCGCCGCTCGCGCCTCGTCGTGCCGGATTCGTCGAGCGCCGGGTGATCCATCGGACGGATTCTAGAGCGTGGGCGGGCCGGCTCGGACCGAGCAACCGACCGTCAGGACCCGACCGCCGAGTCCTCGCCCCGTCGGCTCGTCGGCATGGGTACGATGCGACCCTCGGCGGCGAGAAGACGGCCGGGCCCGTCGGACGGGCGGCGTGCGAACCAGGTCAGAGCCTGACCGCAGCAGCCTTCAGCAATGTCGCTCGGGCCTTCGGTCGCCTGGCCGTCTTCCCGCCGCCGAGCACGTGGACGACCTCCCGCCTCTCGACCCCTCGATCTCCTCGCGATGACCGACGCCGCCCGCTCCTACGAGGTGCTTGCCCGTCGCTATCGCTCGCGCGGCTTCGAGGAGGTGGTGGGGCAGGAGGCGATCGCCTCGACGCTGCGGAACGCGATCGAGAACCACCGCACCGCGCACGCCTACCTCTTCTGCGGCACCCGCGGGGTCGGCAAGACCTCGATGGCGCGGATCTTCGCGAAGGCGCTCAACGCCAGCGGCGGACTCCTCGGCGAGGAAGCCGCGGTCGGCAACGCGATCCTGCAGGGTCGGGACGTGGACGTCATCGAGATCGACGCGGCGAGCAACCGCGGCATCGACGACGCCCGCGACCTGATCGCGAGCGCGGGCATCGCCCCGATGCGCGGGCCCTACCGGATCTACATCATCGATGAGGTCCACATGCTCACGCCGGCGGCGTTCAACGCCCTCCTCAAGACGATGGAGGAGCCGCCGCGGCACGTGAAGTTCATCCTCTGCACGACCGAGCCGCACCAGGTGCCCGCGACGATCCAGAGCCGCTGCCAGCGGTTCGACTTCCGGGCGATCTCCGCGTCGCGGATCGCGGCGCACCTCGCCGCGGTCCTCGAGCAGGAGAAGATCACGAGCGAGCCGGAGGTGCTCCACCGGATCGCCCGCATGGCGAACGGCTCGATGCGGGACGCCCTGAGCCTGCTCGACCGCCTCGCCTCCGGGGCGACGGGCACGCTGACCGCGCGGCAGCTCGAGGAGCTCTTTGGGCTGCCGGAGGACTCGGTCATCGACGCGATCCTCGCGGCGATCGGGCGGGGGGACGCCGGCGCGACGCTCCGCGACTCGGCGCAGCTCCTCGACCGCGGGCTCACCGCCGAGCGGCTCCTCGACTCGCTCGCGGAGCGGCTGCGGGAGCTCCTCGTGGTGGCGACCTGCGGCGCGGAGTCCGAGCTCCTCGAGACCCCCGCCGAACGCCGCGAGGCGCTCGCGGCGGTCGCCGAGGCGTTCGACCCGGCGCAGATCTCCTCGCTGATCGCCCTCTGCGACGCGGTCGGGCGGTCCTCGCGGTCGTCCTCGAGCCCGCGGGCGCTCCTTGACGCGGCGCTGGTGCGGATGGCGATGAGCGAGCGCTTCGCCGAGTCGGCGGCGCTCCTCGCCGGCGGCGGAGGGACCCCCGCAAAAAAACTCCTCGCCCCCGTCGCGGGGGCGGCTGAGGTCGTTCGGCCGAGGCGCGTGATGGCGGAGCCGCGATCGGCGCCGCCGGTCGCGCCGGTCGCGACGGTCGAGCCGAAGCCGACGCCGCCGAGCCCGCCGCCCTCGAGCGTCTCGCCTGCGGCATCGAGCGCCTCGCCTGCGGCATCGACCGCGACCCCGCTCGATCTCGAGGGTCTCTGGTCGCGACTCCGCGCCGCGGTCGCCGGCTCCGCCCGTCGCGCCGCGCTGCTCGAGTCGATCGAGCCGGTTGCCTTCGATGGACGGACCCTCCTCGTCCGCCCCTCGGCGAGCGGCGCGTCGCGCTGGCTCGAGACCCGACCGGAGCCGCTGCTCGAGCTGCTGCGGGAGGTCGCGGGTCGGGCGATCGCGGTCGGCTTCGAGGCGGTCGAGCGCGAGGCGCCGCGACCCTCGTCGGAGCACGTGAGCTCGCCGCTCCTCGAGCATCCGCTCGTCAAGAAGGCGGTCGAGATCCTCGACGGCACGGTGGTGCGGGTGATGCCGACCGTCGCGTGGGGCACGACCGAGGGCGCCGTCGAAGGGGAGGAACGCTGACATGTTCGAGGGACTCCGCTCGCTCGCCGGTCTCGCCGGCGTGATGAAGGACCTGCCCCGGCTCCAGGCGGCGATGGAGGAGACCCGCCGGGAGATCGCCGCGATCCGCCGGCATGGTCGCGCGGGCGGCGGCGCGGTGACCTGCGAGGTGAGCGGATCGCTCGAGCTCCTCGACCTCCGCGTCTCCGAGCCGATCGCCCACGCCCTCGCCGACCCGGCGCAGCGGGGGATGGCGACATCGCTCGTCGTCGAGGCGATCAACGATGGATTGCGCCAGGCCCGCACCGCCGCGGCGGAGCGGGCGGAGGCATCGGCGCGGGCGATGGGTCTGCCCATTCCCCCGGGCGGCATTCTTCCCTCGGGCAACGGCGTGGGGCTCGGAGGCTGACGAGACCGCCATGAGCGACGAGTCCCGTGCCGATCGCGCGTATCCCGAGTCGGTGGTCCGGCTCATCGAGGAGTTCTCGAAGCTCCCCGGCATCGGCCGCCGCAGCGCCGAGCGGCTCGCCTTCCACGTGCTGAAGTCGACGAAGGAGGAGGCGCGGCGCCTCGCCGGCGCGATCGACGACGTCAAGCGTCTCGTCAGGCACTGCTCGATCTGCTGGAACCTCACCGACGACGATCCCTGCCGGATCTGCGGCGACCCGCGGCGGGATGCCTCGACGGTGCTCGTGGTCGAGCAGCCCAAGGACCTCATCGCCCTCGAGCAGACCGGGATGTTCCGCGGCGTCTACCACGTGCTGCTCGGTCGCCTCGATCCGCTCGACGGCGTGGGACCGGAGACCCTCACCCTCGCGGCGCTGCTTGCCCGCGTCGACGAGCCGGGTCGCAACGCCCGCGGCGTGGCGATCTCCGAGGTGATCCTCGGGCTCAACCCCGACCTCGAGGGCGACGGCACGGCGCTCCACCTCGCGGAGGTCCTCGCGAGCCGCGGGGTGAAGGTCACCCGCCTCGCCCGGGGGCTTCCGAGCGGCTCGCAGATCGAGTTCGCGAGCCGCGCCATGCTTGCCGACGCGATCGCCGAGCGGCGCTCGGTCTAGGGCGTGGTGGATCGGATCGATCCCGCGTCGTTGTCGAGTCGCGGACCCGCGGCTAGTCTCCGCGGGATGACCGCTCCGCATCCCACCTGCGAGGTCGAGGTCCGCCCCGAGGTCACGATCCTGCGACCGGTCGGTCGGTTCGGTCTCGAGGCGAACGCGATCATCGATCGCGCGGTCAACAAGGCGATCGCCGGTCGCCCCCGGCGGGTCGTGGTGGACGCCCGCGGTCTCGAGTTCATCGCGAGCATGGCGCTCGGGCAGCTCGTGATCCTCGCCCGGAAGGTCGGTGCAGGCGGCGGATCGATGCAGGTCCAAGCCGCCTCGCCCGAGGTCCGCGACCTCCTCGCGAGGACCCGGCTCGGCGAGCTCCTGCACCTCGCCGACGCCCTCGATGCTGACTGCGGCTGACCTCGCCGCCCTCGCGATCCGCGCGACCGGAACCTCTCCGGCGGACGCCGGAGAAGCCCGGGCGACCTTGGCAAGGCTCCCGGGTCGGCGACCGATAGGATCGGATCGGCGGTCGCTCCGCCGCTGCGCCCCGCCGATGAGCCTTGCCGCGTTCCCATGAGCCTCCGCTTCGACGCCAGCCAGCAGCTCCGCACCGGTCAGCACCTGAAGCTGGCGCCGAAGATGATCCAGTCGATGGAGATCCTGCAGCTCGCGCTGCCGGCGCTCCAGGAGCGGATCGAGCGCGAGCTCGAGTCGAACGTCGCCCTCGAGCTCGTCGAGCCCTCCGCGCCCACGGAGGACGGGGAGCACCGGGACGACGCGCCGGGTCTGCCGCAGGATGGAAGCGCGAGGCAGTTCGAGCGCCTCCGCGACCTCGAGCGGCGCTACGGCGAGCTGTGGGAGGGCGACGGCGAGCGCCGCCGACCAAGCTCGCGGCTCGCGGGCGAGCCGGACGGGAAGCTCTCCGCGATGGCGAACGCCCCGAGCCGCGGCGAGAGCCTCGAGTCGCAGCTCCAGCGCCAGTGGTCGCTCGTCGAGGCGGAGGAGGAGGTCAAGATCGCGGGCGCCCGGATCCTCGAGTTCATCGACGAGGACGGGCTGCTGCACGCCGACCTCGACGCGATCCTCGACCAGAGCCGCGCCCTGCCCGGCGCGACCTGGTCCCGCGAGCTCCTCGAGCGGTCGCTCGGGCAGCTGCAGCAGGAGCTCGAGCCCGCGGGGATCGCGGCGCGGGACCTGCGGGAGTCGCTCGCGATCCAGCTCGACGCGCGGATCCGCGACGCCGAGGACGCCGCCGACCGCGCCGCGTGGGAGGACGCCCGCGTCCTCGTCGCCGAGCACTTCGACGACCTCCTCCACAACCGCCTGCCCAAGATCGCCCAGCACTCGCCCCTCGACCTCGGGCGGATCCATGCGGCGCGCGACCGCCTGCGGAAGCTCACCCTCGCGCCGGGGCGGGATCTCGTGGACGTGCCGGAGCGACCGGTCTATCCCGACGTCCTCGTCGACTACGACCCGAGCGAGGACCGCTACGTCGCGGCGCTCCAGGACCGCGGCGTGCCGGCGCTCCGCATCAGCCCGCTCTACCGCAAGATGGCGCGGGACCGCGGGGTCGACGCGGAGACGCGGAAGTTCGTCGCCCGCAACGTGCGGAGCGCGAGCTGGCTCATCGACTCGATCAACCAGCGACGCACCACGCTCCTCCGCGTGGTCGAGAGCGTGATCCGGCGGCAGCGCGAGTTCCTCGACCACGGTCCGCACTTCCTCCGCCCGATGCCGATGATCGACGTCGCCGCGGAGCTGGGGCTCCACGTCGGCACGGTGAGCCGGGCGGTGTCGGGGAAGTGGATCCAGACGCCGCGCGGCGTCTTCCTCCTCCGCAAGCTCTTCTCGGGGGGACTGGAGACCGCCGAGGGCGAGGACCGCTCGTGGGAGGCGGTGAAGGCGCAGCTCAAGGAGGTCGTGGAGGGCGAGGACCGCACCCGACCGCTGAGCGACCGCGCGATCGCCGAGGCGCTCGCGAAGCGGGGCGTCACGATCGCCCGCCGCACCGTCGTCAAGTACCGCGAGCAGATGGGGATCCCCTCCGCCCGCCAGCGGCGCGAGCACCGTTGAGCCGCCGATAGCATCCGCGCCGTGGCGAGTCCCCGTCGCATCCTCGTGACCGGCGCGACCGGCGGCATCGGTCGTCGCGTGGTGCGCGACCGGCTGCGGCGTGGCGACGAGGTGGTGGTCGTCTCGCGCCGCCCGGACGACGCACGAAGGATCTTCGCCGCCGGCGCGAACCCCCGCGTCCTCGTCGTCGAGGGGGACGTCGGCACGCCCGGTCGCTGGCAGCGTCTCGTCTCCGAGGTGGACGCGGTGGTGCACCTCGCGGGCGCCTCGATCGCCCGACGCTGGTCCGCGGAGGTGCGCGAGGAGATCCGGCGGAGCCGCGTCGAGGGCACCTACCAGGTGGCGTTCGCGATCGCCGAGGCGGAGCGACCGCCGGCGGTGCTCGTCTCGGCGTCCGGCACCGGCTTCTACCCGGGCACGTCGCGCTCGCCGCTCGACGAGGATGCCTCGCCGGGACGGGACTTCCTTGCCCGCACCTGCGTCGCGTGGGAGCGCGAGGCACGGCGGGTCGAGCGGGTCGCCACCCGCCTCGTCCTCCTCCGCATCCCGATCGTGCTGGACGCGGAGGGAGGCTTCCTTCCCGCCATGACGCCGTGGTGGCGCCGGGGGATCGATCCGTCGCCGTGGCGATCGCAGGACGCGCTGCCGTGGATCCACTGGAGCGACCTCGTCGAGGTCGTCGCGCGAGCGATCGAGGATCCGCGGCTGCGGGGCGTCGTGAACGCCGTCGCGCCGACGCCGGCGACGCCCGCGGCGCTTCGCGAGGCAGCGTCGAGAGCGATGGGTCGAACGCTGCGGGCGATGCCGCGAGTGCTGGTGCGCCTCGGCGGCGGCGAGGCTGCGGAGGCGATGTCCGGTTCGCGCGAGATCGTGCCGGCGAGGCTGTCGTCGGTCGGCTTCCGCTGGTCGATGGCGGATCTCGCGACCGCGGTCGCCCGCGAGCTTGGCGTCGAGTCTCCGAAGCCCGTCGTCGCGCCGACGCCCGCGCCAGCACCGACTCCAGCGCCGGTTGCGAAGCCTGCGTTGCCTCCGACGCCGGTCGAGCCTCCGAAGCCGGTGGTCGCGCCGACGCCTGCGCCGGCGCCGCCTCCGGCGCCGATCGCGAGGCCCACGCCGCCACCGACGCCGGTCGAGCCTCCGAAGCCGGTGGTTGCGCCGACGCCTGCGCCAGTACCGACTCCGGCGCCATCGCCGACTCCCGCGCCGGTCGCGAGGCCCACGCCGCCGCCGACGCCGGTCGAGCCTCCGAAGCCGGTGGTCCCGCCGACGCCTACGCCGGCGCCGACTCCAGCGCCGATCGCGAAGCCCACGCCGCCACCGACGCCGGTCGAGCCTCCGAAGCCGGTGGTTGCGCCGACGCCTGCGCCCGCGCCGCCGCCGACGCCGGTCGAACCTTCGAAGCCGGTGGTCGCGCCGACGCCTGCGCCGGCGCCGCCTCCGGCGCCAGCGCCGACGCCCGCGCCGGTCGCGAAGCCCACGCCGCCGCCGACGCCGGTCGAGCCTCCGAAGCCGTTGGTCGCGCCGACGCCCACGCCAGCACTGACTCCGGCACCAGCACCGACACCCGCGCCGGTCGCGAAGCCCACGCCG